>CBFCZM010000334.1:0-3618 GCA_965602565.1 uncultured Anaerolineae bacterium | reverse complement strand
GGCAACGTGGAGAGCCCGCAGACAGTAACGAACTGACCACAGCCGCTGTCTTCCACACATGCGACTGGGATTTTCCGCGCCTCGAGAACGGCGCCAATCGAGCTACCGGAGTGGACGTCATCTCAGAGGACCTGCTATGGCTGCGCTCAGCAGAACACGTCGCATCCCCGCTGGCTGACCGCGTGGAGGATGCGCTGCTGCAGCACTTGGCTCAGAAGAGCATATGGCGTCGTCACGACCTGACCCGCGAGCTCTATGGCGCATTCAACGGCATATGCACCCCGGCTGCCGAGCTCATTGACGGGATAGTTGGTGCCTATACGGTCCCGGATTCCGCGGGCTGTCTCTCGCTGCGCCCCGAAGACGACCCGCGACGCCGCCGAAGCGAGATACAGGACCTCAGGAGCGACACCCAACGGCTTGGGCGGCAACTTGGATACCGCGTGGCGAAGCGACTGAACAGGGATCTCGTCTGGCGTGACGAGAAGCGCTTCGCCTACCTCTTCCGGTTCTCGGCAACGGCACTCCTGGGCCCTCACCTGCTCAAACCGCAACCGGATTGTGATGGCAAGCGATGCTTTGTCACGCCTGGCGGGCGCGCCGCCCTGATCGCGCTCAAGCTGCGCCGAGATCCCCGGCTTCAGGCCCTCGCCGAAGAGCACCGCTGGACATTCATCAAGTTCAGGCACCTGCGTCGCATGATTGAGGAAATCACACAGCGTACGGAGATAGAGGTCTACTTGGGGCTCGATCCCATCGTAGAACGCCCCGGCGCCCAAATCCCCCTGCCCCTTGACATCAAGACGCGCTGATACCCGTGAGGCCATCAGCGCGTACGAATCTGGTGCAACGGAGTGCAGACTAGAACTGGAAGCCACCCCGCGCCGGAATCACCTTCTGCCGGTAATCGCGTGTGAACGGGAGCAGCTTGCGCTTGAGTCTGCGCCAGGCTTCTGAGTTGATGAACTCCTCCAGCTCCCCGAGACCAGGGCTGACAAACCCGATCCGGATCTGTGGCCATTTGCCGTAAGCCGTGAACCAAGCATCCGTCAGTTCCAAGCCGGCTTGCTGCATCGTGGCAGGCAGGTCCTGCGTGATGAAGGCAAAACATGCCTCTTCGTGGCCAGCTGCGATATCCCAGGTCATCAACAGCTTGATCGGTATGGCCATGATCTTCCTCCCGGGTCCCACGTGTGATAGCAGGCAAGCCCTTTCAGGAGTATGCCACCTGCGCATGGAGAGCCGACAGTCTCCTACTGCCCAAGGCTCTGCAGGATCTCCTCCGCCTGCTCAGCCCACACCGCGGGCGGATCCATGTCCAGGAACTGCGCCAGAATGCTCTTCGCCTTGGCTGTTTCCCCCACAGCGGCATAGGCACGCCCCAGTGCGAACAGCGCCTCACGCATCTGGGGATTCTGGTCGACGACACGCTCCAACATCGAGATAGCCTGCTCCATATCGTTCCGCAGCATGTGGATGTTGGCCAGACCCACCAGGGCTTCAGGTTTGTCGGATTCCACGGCTAACGCGCGGTTGAATTCATCCTCCGCCTGCTGAAAACGACCGGCATCAGGTTCGATGGCCCCCATCGGGAAGGCCAGAATCAGATAGGTCGCGCCAAGCTGGTAATGCGTGTCGGCGTCATCAGGATCAGCTGCCAGAGCAGCCTGGAACTCGGCCATGGCCGTGTCCATATCCCCCACCTGGTACGCCAGCACACCGAGATTGTGGTGAACCGCCGCCGCCCGGTCCGGCTCGAGTGACAGAGACGTGTTGAAATGATCCCGGGCCCCCTCGTAATCACCCAGGTTGAAGCAAGCTAGGCCTAGCTTGAAGTAAGCTTCGGCGTTCTCGCCATCCCCGATAAGGATCGCCTCCAGATCAACCTTGGCGGCTTCGAAGTCGCCCGCATCAATCTTCGTCTGAACCGCATCCAGATTGTGGGAAACCGCCGCATCTGATGGCCGGCTGGAGAAGTAGACAGCCGCACCAACACCGCCCACGAGTACTAGCACTACCACGATTCCTAGAACAAGACGACCGCGCATGCTTCCTCCTGAGACATCCTTCATTGTGGCTCCAGAACGACAACCTGCGTCTCCTCGGACTCAACGCCATCGGTGACTTTGAGGCTGGGAAGGGGCGTTGACTCAGATACGCCCAACTCCTTCAGAAACCCATCCAGCGAACTCCGATACGCCTTCAGCCCAGGCAGATCGTACTGCATAGGAATGACAATCTCGGGCTCGATGAGGCTCACAGTCTCAGACGCCATCGCTGGCGTCAGCCCATCGGGAATGCCCACGGGGATCAACAGAACGGTGACCGGCCCAATGGCTTCGACCTGCACCTGGGTCGGCGTACGACTCAGCTCGCCCAGATGGCAGACCACCACCCCACCATAGCCAACGGTGTAAACAACATTCTCCTTAGCCGCCGCATCCGCGTTGGGTGCAGGGGAGCACGAAACCCCGGTGACAAACACGCCACCTATCTCGTACTCGCCAGGACTGGCGATCGTGCGCGACACCCCGCGCACCTGGGGCCAAACTAGGGCTCTCGGGTCGTCTTCCAACCGGCTGGTCGTAACCAACTCCGCCTGAAGGTGACCGAGAGCCAGACCGGCTTCGTCCGGATCGAAGGGGTCCATCACCACCGACGGAACACCGCGTTCCGTCAACAGGAAGCACCCCAAACCATACCACGTAAGCTCCATAGCGCTTTCACTCCCACAGTTGATCAAGGATCACATCCATTATAGCCACAAAGGGGATCGCGCCAAACGCGTGTTGTGGGCCTCCTAGCGCGGGGGCAATAGCCGGATGTGTATCTGCGCAATCTGGCCACGCAGGCCGCAGTCAATGCGGGCGCCTGACAAAGGGTGTCCGTCACTTTTCCGCAAAGCGAGAGCGGCGGGAGGGCGTGCAGCTCGGCGAACGTTTCCAGGGATGATTAGCTGCGGATCGCCAAGGTCCCTTGGGTACAGAAGCTGACGTATCAGCCTCTACAGGTGGCTCCGCTGGTGAGGGCGCTACGCGCAAAGGCGGCGGGGCGGCCGTGTTATGCTGGATAGAATGCGCGCCCCTTGACAGACAGGCTGTTCGATGCTAGTATACCCATATATCTCATTCTGATGCTGCACCGACCTACTTCGCGACCCCTATACGGCTTTCTGAGAGTCGGGGATGGGCGGAAATAAGTGGCGAGAAGGCTAACCCAAGGTCGGTATCCAACCTGCGTCTGGTTTGGGCAGCATTACCACAGCCTAACGGGGCGAAGAGCGAGAGGATGGTATTGCGCAGGTTGGTCAGGTTGCGGGCGGCGGGGCCAAACAAGCTGACGATGGCTTGGTAGGTGGCCGGTTGATTCTCTTTGGTGCTCAGCAGATAGTCGCCCCCGCTTTCCACGACCTGCTGACAAGTCTTGCGCCGGGGTATGCAGGGCATCCGCCAGCACGATCTTGCCGTGCTCCCTCGGTCGAAGTCCCACTAGCAGCTTGTCGGAGAGCCCATTGCTTGGCCAATACCGCCCCATTCAGGCATGGTTTCGGGCTCAAGAACAGTATTTGCGCCCCATTTGGCCCACGAAAAATCGCAGATTCAGGGTTGACCTTCTTCT
>CBFCZM010000333.1:0-3619 GCA_965602565.1 uncultured Anaerolineae bacterium | reverse complement strand
ATCTATGATCTCAGGAGATCACAGATCTCACGAGATCATAGATTTCGCGCCGGCGCCATCCGGACTCAGCAGCGATCTCGCGCGCGGCCTGTGGCCGGCTCAATCCCTCGGCCATGCGCATCGCAAGCGCCTCGCGTACACGCGCCTCGCGCCAACGCTCAGGCTCCCCCGAAGCACCGGCTACTACCAAGGTGAACTCCCCCCGCGGCGGGTTCTCCTCGCTCCAGATCAACGCGTCGCTGATACGCCCACGCCAGACCTCTTCATACATCTTAGTCAGTTCACGACACAGCGCGATGTCGCGGTCCCCCAACGTCTGCAGCATCGCCTCAAGGGTCTGCTGCAAGCGATGCGGAGCTTCATAGAGAACGAGCGTCGCCGCAATCCCAACCAGGCCCTCAAACAACTGCTCGGGATGCTTGCGCGGCGGAAACCCCAAGAACATAAATTGGTCGGCGGGCAGGCCGGAGATCACCAATGCAGCGGTGTGCGCCGAAGGACCGGGTATGGGCACGACCGGATAGCCGCGTACGATGGCTTCGCGCACCAGTGGATAGCCCGGGTCGGATATTCCGGGCATACCTGCATCTGAGATCAAGGCTACATCACCTTCAGCCAGGGCGTCCAGGATGTCGCCAGCTTTGCGGCGCTCATTGGCCTCAAAGAACGATGTCAGCGGGGCTGAGATGTCGTAGTGGCGCAGAAGGATACCGGCCTTACGGGTATCCTCAGCAGCAATCAGCTGTACTTCTCTGAGCACCCGCAAGGCCCGTATCGTGATATCCTCGAGGTTCCCGATAGGGGTACCTACGACATACAGCGTCGGCATCAGTGATTCTTTACAAACGCAATCCGTGCCAAAGATCGAGAGCAAAAGCCTTCGTAATTCAGCACGATCTCCCGGGAAACAGGCGGATGATTGGAATCATACTTGGCATGAATCTGGACCCGAAAGACGCCACTGACCTCTTTCGGGGCGTTGTCGAAGAACTGCTCCCACCCCGAATCACCATACAGCTGTTTGTCACCCGAGGTGACCACCGTGTCGATGCCACCACCCCAAACGTGGATCGGGTATCCGAGCAGCGCGTTCCCATCGATATCCTCCACCGTGCCGGCTACTCCCATCCAGGCACAACCATAGTACGGGGTTTCATAGACAATATCATATGTGAAGGGATATGGAGAGCGTGTGACACGCGGCGTCGGCGTCGCTGTCGGTGCCTTTGTCGGCGGCAGGTCGGTGGGCTCAGGCGTGGGCGTGACGGTCGGCGTGAAGCTCGCCGGTGGCGTAGGTGTGACCGTTGGCGTGACCGTCGGCGTCCACGTCGATGCCGGCGTATCTGGGGGGATTGGGGTCGCAGTCGTCGTGGCTACCAAAACCATCTCCGGCTCAGGCGGGAAGGGATTGAAAGGCAAATACGGGTTGATGGCAATCAAGATGTAGCACAGAAGCGTGATGACCGCCAGCCCCAACATCGCCAGGCTTAACAGATTGAAGATGCGTTCCCGCTGCCCCATGGTCTCCTCCTAGGATTCAGGAACCACAAAGATCTGAATGTCCGCAGAGGTCTTCAGATCACCCAGCCAGGTGCGTACGGCCTGATCCCGCAGCAGACGCAGGTTCTCAGGGTCGACTTCGCGGTCTGGGACCCGATCCACAACCTGCACTATATGGAAACCCAGGTCACTCGGCACTACATCGCTCAGCTGGCCGGGCTGCAACGCAAAAGCTGCGGCCTCGACCTCCTTGGAGGTCAACACCCCGGCCGGGAAAAAGCCCAAATCGCCACCGAGATCACGGGTGCTGATATCCTGGGAGTAGGTGCGCGCCGATGAGGCGAAGTCACCACCGGCCTGCAGCTGGCTCAGAATCAGACGAGCCTCTTCCTCAGTGGCTACAACGATGTGACGGGCATGCACGTGCTCCGCGCGTGCCGGGATGGATTCGGCGACGCGATTGGCCATCTGCGTGGCCAACATATCACCGCGGAGTCGGTCGTGCATCTCCTCCAGCGTCATGTCTTCCTGGACCAACCATGCATCGAACGCCTCATCGCCGATATCAGCACGGAGCCCGGCGATCGTAGCGTCCACATCAGCATCGCTCACAACGAGGCCCTCTGTAGTCGCTGCGGACTCGATGAGAAGCTGCTCCACCATCAAGTCCAACACCCACTGCCGTCCCTGAGCTAGCGCGCTCTGTCCTTCAGGCGTGCTCGGATCCCGCCCCGATGCGACCATGGAGGCCTCATAGCGTGCAACTTGGCGTTCATACTCCGCCAGTGGAATCGGCTGTCCGTTGACTACGGCGGCCAAAGGCTCGGTGGTGTTTGTCGGAGCGGGAACTGGCGTCGCGGTTGATTCGGATGGCGTCGCCTCAGGTTGTGACATCGCCGTGGCTGGCACCTGTGTAGGGGTTGGGGACGTTGCATCACAGGCGGTGACTATGATCAAGAATGCAAGCAGGGCCAGCATCAGCAGCCTTGTATGTCTCATCAATTACCTCCCGAGTAGGGTATCTTCCCACCCCATTATAGTATTGGGAGCAGTTTACGCAATACTGATCGGTCGAACAGCCTTGACCCATACAGTGTTCGAACCTACAATCGCATTGACCTGTTCTTGCCAAGCGCCCAAGGTCACCCAGACACCCGGTACTCGGTTGCCGGAGCAGCCACCACCAACAGGGCTCCGATCAGACACGAGGCTCACGTCAGGAGGCCCGACATCATAGGGCACACACTACCACACATTAGGCCAATCGAACCTGGACGCGATATGCCTGCTGTCCTGGACCTCATCGAGATCGGATTCCGGGCCGAACTGGACCCGCGGGGCTGGAAGATGCTCCGTCAGATGCGGCAGATTGCCAGGTACAACACACTCAGCCGGGCGGTTCGCAGCACTGATCTTGACGCGGTTGGATTCGTGTGGATAGAGGATGACCAGGTCATGGGCAACCTCTCGTTGCGTCACGCCCAGCCTCGCAGCCATCACGGCCGTATGATCGGCAATGTCGTCGTTCACCCCGATTGGCGCGGGCACGGGATCGGTCGAGCCCTGATGGAGCGCGCCATTCGGGCCGTGCAGGACCAAGGCGCGCGGTGGGTAGGACTCGAGGTTCGCGCCAGCAATGTCATCGCCTGCCAACTCTACGAACGCCTCGGTTTCCGGCCGGTTGGTAGAACCGAGCATCTGCTGAGGCCTGATGGCAGAGACTGGCCCCAGTTCGCCCAGTCAACTCTGGCATGGCGCCGCTCAAGGCCCCAGGATGATCGACACTGGAAGCACCTGGCTGTCACGATGCACGGTTCTGACCAGCGGCTGGTGCTGGAGAGCGCAGCACAGCCCTTCCGGCCCGGCGGATTCTGGCACGACCTCAGCCTGTGGCTAGGTCGCCAGACAGAACAAGCATTCCTACACGAGGATGACACGGGCGCCGTGATCGTGGCGGTCCATCTCAAGACAGATCGCCGCTTCCGGTTCCACGTCTGGGAGCTGCGCGCAGCCCCTGAACTGGGAGACCACGGCGCGGAAGAGATCGTGAACCAGTGTCTGGACCGGATGAAGCGATTCCCCCCCTGGCCGGCCATCGCGATGATCCCGGAGCAGTCGC
>CBFCZM010000332.1:0-3638 GCA_965602565.1 uncultured Anaerolineae bacterium | reverse complement strand
TTCTCGTGGGATTTCCCGTATAGATCGCAGCGCATGCCGGTGCTGGCGAAAAACGTCGTGGCGACGTCTCAGCCGCTGGCTGCGGAGGCCGGGCTGAGTGCGCTGCGCAAAGGCGGCAACGCTGTGGACGCTGCGCTGGCGACGGCTATCGCGCTCACGGTGGTGGAGCCGACGATGAACGGCATCGGCAGCGATGCCTTTGCCATTGTCTGGGATGGCGACAGGCTGCATGGCCTCAACGCCTCAGGCCGTGCGCCCAAGGCTCTGACGCCGGAGCGGTTTGAGGGTCTCGACAGGATGCCCGCTATCGGTTGGGATCCTGTCACGGTACCAGGCGCGGTCAGCGCCTGGGCGGCGCTCTCCGAGCGTCTGGGCAAGTTGCCCTTTGCCGAGTTGTTCACGGACACCATCCGCTATGCGCGCGAGGGGTACCTTGTCTCTCCGATCACGGCAACGGGTTGGGCGGGCTCTCGGACGCGCTACGCTGAGTTTCCCTCCTTCGGTGACACCTTTTTGCCGGGGGGGCGGCCCCCGCCTCCCGGCGAACTGTTCCGCGCACCCGACCACGCGGAGACGCTGGCGACGATCGCCGAGACCCGTGGCGAGGCCTTCTACCGGGGTTCCTTGGCCGAGAAGATCGCGGTCCACGCGCGGGCGACCGGTGGCTTGATGACGGAGGAGGACCTCGCCGCTCACGAGCCTGAATGGGTGACCCCCATGGCTCAGGGGTACCGCGGCTACGAGCTCAACGAGATTCCGCCCAACGGACAGGGCTTGGCTGCGCTGATCGCGCTGGGTATCCTCGGGCATTTCGATATCGCTCAATATCCTATCGACTCTGCCGACAGTGTTCACCTGCAGGTCGAAGCTACGAAGCTGGCGTTTGCCGAGGCCCATCGCCATATCGCGGACCCGGCCTGGATGGACGTGCCGCCGCAAGCGTTGCTCGAAGCGGGGTTCCTGGCCCAACGGGCGGGTGAGATCGATATGGCACGCGCTGGTTTCCCGGAATCTGCGCTGCCGACGGCCCCCGGCACGGTCTATCTCACGGCTGCCGATGCCGGCGGCATGATGGTCTCGTACATCCAGTCGAACTACATGGGCTTTGGCTCAGGCATCGTGATCCCGGGAACTGGCATCGCGCTCCAAAACCGTGGTGCCTGCTTCACGTTGGAGCCCGGTCACCCCAATCGCGTCGCCGGCGGCAAGCGCCCGTATCACACGATTATCCCCGGCTTCGTGACCCGGGCAGGACAGCCTGTCATGAGCTTCGGCGTGATGGGCGGTCACATGCAGCCCCAGGGACACCTCCAGATGATGGTGCGCATCTTCGATTACGGTCAGAACCCGCAGGCGGCTTCCGATGGCCCGCGTTGGCGTGTCGAGGAGGACTTCGGCCTGTGGCTGGAGCCCGGATTTGGCCCGGCGGTCATCCAAGAACTGCGCCGGCGTGGGCACACCGTTCACGCTGACGCCGGTCCGGGACGCTTCGGTGGCGCACAGTTGATCTACCGGATGGACGACGGCTACTGTGCCGGAACCGACTGGCGCAAAGATGGGCAGGCGGTGGGGTACTAGAAGCTGGAAGCTGGATGTTGGATGTTGGATGCCGGAAACTAGAAGCCGGAAACCGGATCGGGCGGGATTGCACCATTGGAGAGGGCACTCATGACGTGCAGCTGGAAGGACAATTGGGAGACGACCAAGGAGCACTTCATCGGCTGGTGGAAGCACGATGATCTGATTCTGTACGGCACGCCGCTGCCGCTTGCCGAGCCGCGTGAGCCGGTGGCTGATCCCGGCGAGGCCCCGGACATTGCCTACTTCTACACTCAGCCTGAGTGGAAGGCGCGGTGGAACCATCACCGTCTGGCGCACCAGACTTACCCTGCTGAGGTGCTGCCGGTGGCCAACACCGATATCGGCCCGGGCTCGCTGGCGCTCTATATGGGCGGCGAGGCTGTGCTCGCTGATGATACGGTCTGGTACAAGCCGATGATCGATCCGGGGACCATGCGAGCTCAGAAGCTCGTTGGGAGCCCGCCACTTCGCTTTGATCCTGAGAGCACCTGGTGGAAGATCCAGGAGGCCACGCTCTCTGCGTGTGCGCAGTTGGCCCGGGGCAAGTACGCCGTCGGCTGCCCCGACATCATCGAGAACATCGACATCGTCGCCGCGCTGCGCGATCCGCAACTGCTGCTGATGGACTTGGTCGACCGCCCGGAGTGGGTGTTGGAGAAGGTTGAGGAGGTCAATCAGGCATTCTTCGAGGTCTATGACCGTGTCTACGACATCATCAGAATGGAAGACGGGAGCTCGGTCTTTGGCGCGTTCCAGCTGTGGGGTCCAGGCAAGGTTGTCAAGGTGCAGTGCGATACGTGTGCGATGTTCTCCCCGAAGATGTTCGATAGATTTGTCACGCCGGCGCTGACGGCCCAGTGTGAGTGGCTGGATTGCTCGCTGTTCCACCTCGACGGACACCAGTGTATCCCGCACCTGGATCTTCTGCTGGAGATCGAGTCGCTCGATGCCATCGAGTGGACGCCGGACCCGCAGGTGCCGTCGGGAGGCAGTCCTACGTGGTATCCGATGTACCGCAAGATCCTGGAAGGGGGGAAGTCGGTTCAGGCCATTCAGGTCAAGCCCGAGGAGGTCCTGCCGTTGCTCGACGCCGTCGGTGGCAAAGGGATGTACATTATGACTACGTTCCACGATGAAGCGCACGCCGAGCACCTGGCGAAGGCGGCGGAGCCGTATCGGTAGAGACAAGGGAATAGGGACAAGGGCGCGGGCCGGCGTGGCGATCCTCAAGTGGATCTACAGGATCTTCAAAGACAAGGGATCCCGACTCCGGCTGCTGTCGGCAGCCTTCCGCGAGCACATGCGCTGGAGCGAGTTCAGAGGCGGGGATGTGGTGATGTCCCCTCCCTACAAGTTGCAGCTACGCTGCAACGCATCGGATGTGGAGGCAGCAAACTGCATCGACGATCGGGTGGACCCGAAGATAGTGGCGGAGCTGTCCAAGAAGTCCACGACGGAGCATCTGCACCGCAACGCACGGTCACAAACGCCTAAGCTTGCGCTGCGAGAACAACGAACGTAGAATCAACATAGATAGGAGGTGGGTAGAATGAAGATCGGGATCATGAGCGCAGCGTTTCCAGCCCTGGGCTTCGAGCAGGTGCTGGACTTTCTTTCGACAAACGGATTCGGTTCAGTAGAGATCGCCTGCTGGCCCGCCGGAGCTCGTAAAGACAGGAAGTACGGTGGTGTGGTGCACATAGACGTCGACTCGCTGGCTGCCTCCCGGGTCGATGAGATCAGGGGCTTGAGCCGGGAGAAGGGCATCGAACTCTCAGCGCTGGGCTACTATGCCAACACACTGCACGGCGACCCGGAACACAGGCAGCGGGTTATCGCTCACCTGAAGAAGGTGATCCTGGCCGCCGAGAAACTGGACGTCGGGGTGGTCGGGACTTTCACCGGACGACCTGCGGGCATCGCGGGGCGAAGCTGGCAGGAGACGATCGACAGGCACTTTGTGGAGTATATGAAGGTATGGCCGGACCTGATCAAGTTTGCTGGGGACCACAACGTCAAGATCGCCATCGAGCATTGCCCGATGCTCTGGCACGACA
>CBFCZM010000331.1:0-3675 GCA_965602565.1 uncultured Anaerolineae bacterium | reverse complement strand
ATCGCCTTGTCCCACTCATCGAAGTAGTAGCGGCCCTCCAGATAGCGATCCTTGTTCTCCACCACATAACGCTCGTGAAAGCCCAGCGGTGTCTCGAAAGGCACCGTGTGCATCTTGCCGATGTTGACACAGGTGTAGCCACTCTCGGCGAGGGCCTCAACCCAACTGTGGCGCCACGTGTCCCCGTTCTTGAGGATGCCCGTCGTGTGTGGATAGTACCCGGTGAAGAGGCTGGCCCGCGAGGGCACGCACGATGGGGCCGTGATGAAGCAGTTGGTTAAGCTCGTGCCCTCAGCGGTCAGGCGGTCGAGGTTCGGCGTGTCCATATAGGGAAAACCCAGGCCGCGGATCGTGTCGAACCGCTGCTGGTCGGTGATCATCAGAATGATATTTGGACGCTCATTCGGCAGTGTGTCTCCTCTCTCTCAAAGACTGCTCCGTCAAGCCGAAGGACTGAAGCATCGGCTCACAGACCTCGACGATCTCTTCATCATTGCCCTCCAGGCGATCGGGCCAACCCGTCAAGTAGTCGGTGAAGATGACACGGACGTTGGGACTAGCGGGGTTGCGCAAAGCGTACTGGCACATCGTCACCTGGCCAAACTCATGCTCGTGTTCACGTAGCCCACGCCATCCCAAGGGTCTCATCGTCCATGCAGTTCTTCATCTCACTCTCCTTGCCTTGAAATGAGGGGACCTTCAGCCTGCCCATATCCTATCACCGCCGGCCTTTCACACATCAGCATCCGCCGAGTTGGGCCCCCCAACACCGAGACAGTCATCACCTCCGTATGCGGTTGATACCGGCCTGGCTAAGTGACCATAGACCAGACAGGAACACAGTGCTGTGCCACCTTGGGGCCGGCCTTCCTCCTGCCGCACACATTGAGCAGAGGCACGGTCGCGAAACCGGCTCCGATATGTCGAGAAACAGCGAGAACGCACCCAACCTGCTGAGCAACATGACGAATGGCCCGTTTGGGGGTATGCTTAGCGAAGCGTGTTGATTCATCCACCACAGATACGAGTCGCCGCGGCCAAAACTCAGCCGGCACAGCCACTACGCGGACGCAGGAGAACTATGAAGGAACAGCACTATGGATGGCGCATCTTGGGAGCATTCGTCGTGTTGCTGGCTGCTTACCTGACCTTCGCTTGGCTGGTGCTGGCCCCCCTGGGATACTATGGCACCACCGAGGCCCCGCGCTTTGCCGATCCGTGGATTGAGCGGGCAGAGACACTCCTGCAGGGCGGCAAGCTCTACACTGACGTCTTCACGACCACGCCGCCCTTGGTCAACTTCCTCCTAATCCCACCGGCACTGGTAGCCAAGATGACCAACTATCAGAATCCGGGCACCACGACTGCCTTTATGCTCTACTTCTCGCTCTTCAACCTGGCTACCGCTTACTTGCTCTACTTCTCGGCTCAGGATTGGGCGCTGGGATATCGGTGGGCAATGATTTTCCTGTTGAACCCGCTGACGATGGGCAACAGCATCCTACGGCGACAGGACGAATCGCTGATCGTGGTCTGCTTTGCATTGGCGCTCCTCTTCTACGTCAAGAAGCGGCACGCCCTTTCCAGCATCGCGATGGGACTGAGCCTGCTGATCAAGCTCACAGGCGGGATGATGATCCCCGTAGCCTTCCTCAATACCCGGAACTGGCGCTATCTCATCATCCCCTTCATAGTCTCTGTTTTGGTATTCGCGCCCTTCTACCTTCAGGCGGGAGGGGCCGCTATCTTCTGGGATACCGGCCAGGAGCACACTGAGCATCCGTTCCAATTCGGCGGGATCAGCCTTGGGGCACTGTGGACCAAGTGGCAGATGGCCAAGTACGCAGACCCCATCCTCACCGTGTATTCCATTGGCTTCATCGGCGGGGTTCTGCTCCTTCTCGGTCACATAGCGTGGAAACCCGTAGGCTTGCTGCCTGACCTTGCGCTGCTGATTACCGGCGTGCTCCTGCTTTCGGCAAAGCTGCACTGCGGCTACTTCCTCTTCCTGGTCTTCACCCTCGCCCCGCTGGTGACAGAGGATCGGCTTCTGCAGATAGGCTACATCGGCTTTTCGCTGTTGGCGCTGATTGCGGATATGTTCAAGTGGCCAATCGAGAGCTTTCCAGTCGCGCTGATCCTGATGCTTGGTGTCTATGGCCTACTGATCGCGACGATGATCACTGCACGCCGTCAGGACAGGGCGACGGCGCCGGACTAGCTACAGGCGGCGGCGAGCAGACGCCCGATCACCGGCGGTTGAGACCACCGGCGGATACCGGCAAAGCTGACATCACGCCCGCTCACGATCGCCTCCGCCACGAGCAGACCGCTCCGGATGGCCGGCGCGATACCCTCACCCATATCTGCGGTCGCTAACCCCGCAGCGTCGCCCACGACGAAGGCATGCTCAACCTGGACTTGTCGCATCTGCCCGCGCAGATAGTAGGCGTGTCCCTTCGGCGCGTAGCTGTGGTCCCGCACCAAGTTGAGCTCCTCCAGATGCGACACCACGCGATCCCAGTGACGCTGGATCATGTCCCCACGTGCCTTGAGCGTCCCGGCTTTGCCCCCGACGCCCACGTTGACGTAGCCCCCGACCTTCGGCACATACCATGCATAGCCCGGTAGGCCGTCCTCAAAGAACCAGAGGTGGCAGACGTGTGCCCGCGGGCACGCCCGTGCATCATCCGCAACCTGGTAGAGGAACTCCTCCTCCTGCGTGACGACCAAGGATTCACGTGGCCGCGGATTCACACTATCGAAGAACGTACGAACCACCGGACAGTGGGTGCCCCCGGCCCCAACCACGTATCTGCCAGAGAAGCGCCCGTCGACCACGTAGCCCCCTTCGCGCCGGACGATATCGCGGACGGAGTGCGTGTGCACGGGGACGTCGGCTCGCCGGAGCAGGAAATCATCGAACTCGAACCGGCGAATGGCCATCTGGCGAGACGGCAACCGCAGCTTGAGCCCGCCCACGGAAAGACACAGACCTTCCAGGCGGGTCAATCCATGGGGATAGTCGGACGGATCTAGCTCCAGCTCCCGGAAGACCTCCGGCGCGATCCAGCCGGCGCAAAGCTTGACGCGCGGGAAGGACGCGCGCTCTAGCACAACACACGGCACGCCATGCCGGCGCAAAGCCCACGCACAAGCCGCGCCCGCCGGCCCGCCGCCTACAATGACGACTTCGGTGCGGATCATAACCACCCCCTAGCTGAAACGGCACTCCGGCTGGGGTGTGCCGGGGCGCGTCATCACTACCTGCCAAAGCTGCAGTGTCCGCGCCCGGAAGCCGCCGGCGCTGCTCAACAGGTAGTAGCGCCACATCCGGTAGAAGCGGTCATCGTAGGTCATCTTCAGCTCAGGCCACGCTGCCTCGAAGTTCGCGTGCCACGCCATCAACGTCGGGTCGTAGTGCGGACCGATGTTGTGCCAGTCCTCCACGACATAAAGGCTCTCTATCGCCTTCCCGAGTTGGGCGATCGAGGGCAGCATGCCATTGGGGAAAATGTACTTGGCAGACCAGGCACTGCCACTCGTCCTGCTACAGTTACTTCCGATGGTGTGGAAGAAGGCAATGCCACCTTCCTTCAGTGTCCGATCTGTGACTTCCATATACGTGCGGTAGTTCTTGTAGCCCACGTGCTCCATCACACCGATCGAGATAAC
>CBFCZM010000330.1:0-3685 GCA_965602565.1 uncultured Anaerolineae bacterium | reverse complement strand
ACGACGTCGGCACGCTTGAAAACATCCTCAAGGCTGCACAGCTCCGCCCCCAGGTCTGCAGCGGCCCCTTCGCTGACAAAGGGATCGTAGGCGATTATCCTGATGTCGAAGGGACGCAGCCGCTCCACCACGAGCCGCCCGATCATGCCGAGGGAGATGATGCCGACGGTGCTGCAGTAGGCACCCGGCACGATGGCCTGCTTTGTCCATCGCTGCTCACGCCTGATGGTCAGGGCGTGATGCCAGCCGCGCTTCAAGCTGAAGAGAATCTGCGCGAGTGTGTACTCGGAGACCGGGACAGCATTGGCTGCCCAGGCGCTGCAGATGATGATTCCCCGATCCCATGAGGCGTCGGTGGCGAAGCCGCGGATGGAACCCGCGCTGTAGAAGACTGCCTCGAGGTTGGGCGCCGCGGCCAGGAGACCCTCGTCCAATCTGGCCATGCCCCAGCCCGAGAAGACGACGTCGACATCGGCGAGCAGCTCCGGATGTGCCGCGATGCTCTCGGCGGTCTGCTGGGGGGCAACCATGGTGACGAGCTCGTCGATGTCCGCGCGCTCAGGCGCGCCGTAGATCTTGTCGTATGCGTCGGTGTTGAGGATATAGATGGCGTTGTGCATCGGGAGAGACCTCTCTCGTTGTTGTGTGTGCGGCATCCAGTTCCGTCACGATTGACTATTCACGATTCACCCAGATGTGAAGGCGGAGCGCATGCTGCACGCGCCGCCAGCTTCAACGCCTTCTCCCATACCCCTTGTCCCGTATCCCTTCGTCCCAATACCTGTATCGTGAATGGTGAATCGTGAATCGCGAGTTGTCACCTATCATCCCTAGTGCCCTTCCCCCTATCCCTTGCAGTTGCGCGCCATGTCCGCCACGAGCTTGAACTTCTCCACGGTGACGCCGGGCGGACACGAGTCGGAGTTGGCGAGGACGAAGGGGCCGCCACGGCCGTCAGCGATGACCTGCTCGACGTAGGGTCCCAGGTCCTCCAGGGATAGGGCAAGGAACTGAGTCGGCTCGATCCCCCCGATGATGGCAAAGTCGGGGCCCACAAGGTCACGCGCTTGCTTCAGCGTGATATCGCCCGTGGGGGGCGGGGAGATGGACTCGACGCCCATCGCGCCGCTGGCCTTCATCGGTGAGAGCAAGTGGCGAAGGTGCCCGCAGGCGTGCTGGATGTAGTGTATGCCGTTGGTCTCCAACAAGGTGCACCATTGCCGGATCTCAGATGCGATGTAGCGCTTGTACTGGGCCGGCGAGTAGTTCTGCGTGCTTGAGTCCTCCCAGGTGAGGTAGTAGGCGTAGAACCCGGTCTCCATCGCCAGCTGGGCCGCTCTCAGATTGTTGGCGACCATCGTCTGCCAGAGCATCTCCACGGTTTCGGGGGAGTCAGCCATCGCGTAGGCCAGCTCCACGGTGCCGGTGTAGTGCTCGACAAGCATCTGGTAGGCGGACTTGGAGCGTGGGAGTAGCATCCCGATGGAGAGTCCCTCTCGCCCGTCGCCCGACAGGTGTTCGCGGACCGGGATCAGATCTACCTCATAGGCCGTGTGCTCTTCGATCCAGAGCTGGGTTTTGTAGTCCTCTGCGGTCTTGAGCGGGTGCTCGATGAGAAACTCCGTGTTGCCCTCCGGGCTGTGGCGCTTTCGCTGGGTGAGCGTGCCAACCGGTGTCTGCATTTCGACGTGGATATCGCTGCCCTTTTGTCGGGTCACCACCGTCATCTGCTCCGGGGGAACCGCGCGCACCGGGCAGGGGGCGCCGCGCCACAGGGGGGTGGCGCCAATGCGGTGGTGGAAGGCCAACTGACCTTCGTCTCGAATGGCCTTGGGGAAGCTCTCCCACACGTACGCGAGGAAGGGACTGAACGGCAGATAGTCGACCGGCCGCCCGGTCAGGGCGGCGATCAGGCGTTCTCGGGCCGACTGTTGTGATTCCATAGTCTGTCGTTGTTGATCCTTCTTGATATCGGTGTTGTTTTTGCCATCGGAGAAATCAAGAGTCAGAAGTCTTGAGTCATGTAGCCCAATCCCAGGGCGATTGCGTGGCCGGTCGTAGTGCACAGGGTTGACTCTTGACTCTCGACTTTGGACCTGCCGCAGCCACGTGCAACCTGTTGACCTTCAACGGGCAACTGCACTACATCCATCCAGTCAGCTCCGCCAGAAGCCGTGTGTACTCGATGAAGTTGGGCCACGAGATATCAGGTGGGACGCCGTGGTCACAGCTGGGGATGTAGCCGCCCGTCTCGAGCAAGGGGGGGACCACGCGCAAGAGCTCGGCCCGCATCACGTCGCCCCCCTTGGCCAGCGCGCGTTTGTCAATGCCGCCGCGATACGCGATCCGGGTGCCGTGCCGGCGGCGATAGGCGACGATGTCGTTGCCGGCAGCGACTTCCATAGGCGAACACGCGTCAAATCCCGCCTCGACCCAAAGCGGCAACAGTTCAGCATTGTAGCCGTCCGAGTCCATATCGACGACGGTCTCGGGGTTGGCGGCCTTGATCGCCGCGATCCATTGCTCCCACGCAGGCATCAGGAACCGCCGGACCATCTTTGGTGAGATCATGCTGTGCATCTTGAAGGCCATATCCTCGTTGACGACGACGTGGTCGGGAGGCGCGTGGCGCAGGATTGGTGCCAGGGTCTTGAGCATGAAGTCGGTCCAGAACGCAGCCATCTCTTCGACAAACTCAGGCTGTTTCACCATCAGGATACAGAGGCCCTCCATGCCGCACCACTCGCGCATCTGCCAGAAGGGGCCGCTGAAGGAGAGCGTCACGACGTAGTCTCGCTCGCGTAACTCAGCACAACGCGCCTCGAAGTCGTCGGGAAATCGGTTGGGGTCCTGAGGATCATAGCGCCATTTGAGCTTCGCCTCGAAGTCCGCGGGGCTTTCCACGGGGAAGCGGTGCCACTTACGGGTCACGAAATCCTTGGCCCGACGTATGTATGTATAGTCATACTCGTCGGAGATTTCGGTGATGGCACCCATCCAGTCGCGGACGATATAGTGTCCGTTGCGGTGCTCTAGCACCTTCTCTTTGAAGGTGGGGATCATGATGAAGGAGATGCTGGGATCGACGCGAGGCTTCGTAGCCTCGATCTCAATCCCCAATAGGTCCATAAGGTACGGGTGCCAATTCACATCCTCAGGTAGCCCCTGTTGGTGCCAGGCAGCCAGGGTTGATTCCCGCGGCCCGCCGGGTTGCAGTGGGACCCTATCGGGTTTGCCGAAGTGCATAGTCTCCAGGAAGCGCTGTCGTGGTGTCATAGGATGGTCCTCAGTCACAAGTCTGAAGTCTGCGATCGAGAGTCCGGAGTCAGAAAGTCAAGAGTCATTCGTGCCTGCCACGACCTGAATATCGTTTGCTGATGCTTCGTTCTCTATCCCCGGATTCTTGCTTTCTCTTTGCGTACTGGGCGCCTGGGCGTGAGCTCTCCCTACCTGCGAGCTTGTGCGTCGGCACGGGCGCGGATGAGGACCCGAGTCGGGTGCAGTTCGTCCTCCAGTGCCAGCGGCATCAGGCTGGGGCCGGTGAGAGAGGCCAGGTAGAGATCGAGGTAGCGCTTGCCGGGCCCTGTGATCTCCAGCGGGCCACGGTCCTCGCCGTTGAGCACCAGTCGCGTCTGCGTGCCGCCGTTGGTCGACTCGATGAAGCCCTCGGTCCCGAAGATGCGCA
>CBFCZM010000329.1:0-3727 GCA_965602565.1 uncultured Anaerolineae bacterium | reverse complement strand
AACGGACCAACGGCGACCACCGTCATCGAGAAGGGATCGGCCCCGGCTATGCTATAGGGTTTCTCATTCACACCGGGAAGCCACGCCATGATGAACTGCCCCGGCTCCGACGATAGTGCCCGATCAAAGCTCAACGTCTTCGTGCGGTAGTTCTCGTTACGAATCTCAGCTATGGTGAAGGTTCGGTGCATATCTCCCCTCAACGAAGGGCCAGCCCACGGAATTCGTCCAGCGTCCGGTAGCCCTGCGCGCCCATGAATGCAGCCAGCTCGACCACAATCTCCCCCAGGGCCTCGGCGCCCCGATACCAGACCGCCGCCCCCACCCCGACCGCCGTGGCGCCGGCCATCAGCATCTCGGCGGCATCCCGCCCTGTGGTGACGCCCCCGGTCCCGATAATGGGCACATCCACGGCGGATGCCACTTCGGCCACGCAGCGGAGCGCGATAGGTTTGAGTGCCGGGCCGGAGATTCCCCCCGTGCGGTTGGAGAGCACCGGGCGCCCCGCCTCAGCGTCGATAACCATCCCGGGCATCGTGTTGATGGCCGTGATGGCATCGGCGCCGGCTGCAACGACGGCCTGCGCGATGCGACCGATGTTGGGGACGTTGGGCGCCAGCTTCACGCTGATCGGCACACCCCCCACAGCAGCCTTGACCGCTGCGGTGACCGCCGCGGCGCTGTCGCAGCTGGCGGCAAAAGGCGTGCCGAAGTCATCGGCGACGTTGGGGCACGAGATGTTCACCTCGATCAGATCCGGCTGAGCCGTGGCAATCGTCCCAGCCACCTGGCCGTACTCCTCAACGCTCCCCCCGAAGACACTGGCGATCAACGGCACACCCAGCGCCCCCAGGAGCACCTTGGCCTCCGCCAGTAGCACCACCTCTTCTTCGGCGCCGGGATTGCTGAGCCCTATCGCGTTGATGATGCCGTGGCCCCAGTCAACGGCGACCGGGTTGGGATGGCCGGCACGCGGTGTGGGGCCGGCGCTCTTGGCCGTGACGGCCCCGGCACCGGCCTTGGCCGCCCGCACCAGCAGAGATGCGCTGGTTCCCAGGATTCCCGAAGCCAGTACGATGGGGGTGCGCAGATGCACCCCCGGCAAACGACACGTAAGATCACACACGGTCACAGCTCGCCCCATCACGACGCCAGGTAGGTCTGGACCCGATGCAGCGTCGCATCATCGATCCGATGCTCCTCGTGCAGCGCCTTGAGGACATCTCCCAAAGTGAGCACCGCGTGCAGACGATAGCCGGCCTCTACCAGGCGGTTCCTACCGCCTTGCTCCCGGTCAACCAGCACAACGACGTCCCGCACGTCCAGCCCCACCGCCTCCATCGTGGCGATGGCGGTCAGCAGGCTCCCCCCGCTCGTGACCACATCCTCGATCGCCACAGCCGTCTGCCCGGGCTCAAACGCGCCCTCAACCATCTGACCCGTCCCGTGGCCCTTGGCCTCTTTGCGCGGGTAGACCATCGGACGCTGCAGCCGCATCGCTATGGCTGCCGCAGCAGGAAGTGCCGCGTAGGGCACCGCCGCCAGTCGATCAAAGGTGAGGGGCTGCACCAGCTCGGCGTAAGCCGCGACAACCTGCTGGAAGAGGTCGGGATAGGAGATCACCCGCCGGAGGTCAATGTAGATCGGCGACTGCTTTCCCGAAGCAAGGGTGAACTCGCCGAAGCGGATGCAGTCTGCCTCAAAGAGCCCCAGGACCAGAAGACGCTTCGCCTCGCCGACACCCCGGTGCGCGTTGATGCGCCGGCGCATGGTCTGGGCCGCGGCCCGCGGATCTGCTGCATAGAGGACGCCGCGCGAGACCGGCACGATCATGCCGCTGCCGCTATCATCCAGTCCGGCCGTCAGCGCCTCGGCCAGATCGCCGCCCTGTGCGCCAATGCCGGGTGACAGAAACCAATGGTTCGGCGCCAACCGCCGGATGGCCTTCAGCGCTCCCACGTGCGTCGCACCCACGACGAAGCCCACCTGCGCTATGCTGCCCCACGTCTGGCCCTGCCGGACCACGTGCTGGTACAGCTGCGGCGTGCCGTGATGCTGTATATCAGCAGCCGACGGGTTGGACGTGTGACACAGCAGGAAGACACTCTTGCCTTCATGGGCCAGGAACGGGGTCACGCTGTCGCGTCCAAGGTAGGGGCTCACGGTGATCGCGTCAGCGCCCCAGATCTCGAACGCAGCCCGGGCGTACGCTCTAGCGGTGTTCCCGATGTCACCGCGTTTGGCATCCAGCAGCACAGGGATCCCGTTGGGCACCGCGGCGATCACATCTCGCAGCGCGGCCATGCCCTCAGGACCGGCCTGCTCGAAGAAGGCGGCATTCGGCTTGTAGGCGCAGACGAGATCCGAGGTGCGCTCGATGATCTCCTGACAGAACTTGCGGATCCGCGTAGCTTCGTCTGCGTCCGGAAGAAAATCGGCGGGAATGCGCGTCGGATCAGGATCGAGGCCCACGCACAGCAGGGAATCATTCGTGTGAATCGCCGTTGCCAGCTTCTCAGCGAAACTCTTGGTCATAGTATCTCCTCACCCCCTAATGACAATCACGCCTTGCCCAGAACCGCTGCCAGCAACGCCATCCGTACGTACATTCCGTTCTTGACCTGCCGGAAGTAGGCTGCGCGGGGATCGTCGTCCAGCGCAGGGTCAATCTCACCCACACGGGGCAAGGGATGCATCAACGCCGTAGTTGACTTGGCACGCTGCATAATCTCCGGCGTGAGCCTGTGGTAGTTCCTGACCTCCTCATACTGGGAGGGATCGCTGAAACGTTCTTTCTGGACGCGGGTGACGTAGAGCACATCCGCGTTCTCGATGACGTCAGCGACATCGTGGGTCTCACGAACCTTGATGCCTCGGTCGATCAACTGATTCATCAGCGACATCGGCAGGCGCAGCATCTCGGGGGAGACATAACGCAGGCTGACGTCATACTGCATCAACAGACGGGTCAGCGAGTGGACGGTACGTCCATAGCGCAAATCGCCCACCATGGCGATCTTGAGGCCATCGATCATCCCAAGTTCCTCGCGGATCGTGAACAGATCCAGCAAGGCTTGGGTCGGATGCTCGCCCGGGCCGTCACCGGCATTGATCACCGGCACGTGCGCAGCCTCAGCCGCGCGCACGGAGGAGCCCAGCTCAGGATGCCGCAGCACGATCACATCAGAGTACTGCTCCAGCGTGCGGATCGTGTCAGGCAGGCTCTCACCCTTGCTCACACTGCTGAACTGGACGCCCTGGGTGATGGGAATCACACTGCCGCCCAGACGCTCCATTGCAGCGATGAAGGACGCACTCGTGCGCGTGCTGGGTTCGTAGAAGAGACACGCCAGAATCGAGCCCTTGAGTAGATCGCAAGTGCCGACGCGCTCTACCATGTCGCGCATCTCGTGGGCACGATGGAAGAGATAGGTTAGCTTCTCACGGTCAAACTGATCGACCGAGAGAATGTCCTGGCCGGTCAGGCCGTTGCTGGGTGTTTCGGTTTCCACCCTCTCCGCAAACTCAAACAACCGGGGCAAATCCTGAATGAGATCCATCTTTCTCTCCTCCCTGGGTGATTGGCAGAAAAAAGAGCCCGCAAATGCGGGCTCTTCTGACTAGACACTGGATCCAACAGCGGGCGTTTTCCCCTCATCGTAAACCATGCGACCACGTAACTGCACGCGGTGAACGCCCCCCTGTACGGCCATGCCGGTAAAAGGAC
>CBFCZM010000328.1:0-3736 GCA_965602565.1 uncultured Anaerolineae bacterium | reverse complement strand
GAGTCGATCGAGCGCGGGGTGATCGACCTGCGCGACCTGGCGTACTATCTGACCATCGCCGGTGTCTTCCTGACGCTGAATGTCCTGTCGCTTAAGTCCAAGAGCTGGAGCGAGGGAGAACAGCTGCTGCCGAAGCGCCGCGGCGCCGCAATCACCTCCGGCCTGCTGATTGTGAACCTACTGATGGTGAACGTCTGGATGTTCCCGCTGAACAGGCTGCGCGTCGATATGACGGAATACGATGACTACTCGCTGTCGGTCACGACCCGCGATCTGGTCAGCACTCTGCAGGAGCCGCTGCTGATACGCGGGTACTTCAGTGAGAGGACGCACCCGCTGCTGGCGCCTTTGGTGCCCAGCGTCCGCGATATGCTGAAGGAGTACGAGGTCGCTTCCGGCGGCCTGATCCAGCTTGACATTATCGATCCTGCGGAGGAGCCCGAGAAAGAGGCCGAAGGGAACCAGGTCTACGGGATTCAGCCCACACCCTTCCAGGTGACGGATCGCTACGAGGCCTCCGTGATCAATTCCTACTTCGATATTCTGCTTCAGTATGGTGATCAGAGCGCGGTCCTGGGCTTCAACGACCTGATTGAGGTGCAATACGGGGCTGGCGGCGATGTGGAGGTCACGTTGCGCAATCTGGAGTATGACCTGACCAGTTCGATCAAGAAGGTCGTCTATGGATTCCAGAGTGCGGATGCAGTCCTTGCCTCACTGGCTGAGCCGGTTGAGATGCAGGTCTACATTACGCCGAATACGCTGCCGGAGTGGCTGGACGGGGTCCCGACAACTATTGAGACCGTGCTCCAGGACATCGCCGGACGTTCGGACGGTAAGTTCACCTACACTTTCGTAGACCCTGATGATCCCAACAGCCCCATCGGACGGCAGGAGCTCTACGATGCGTATGGGCTGCAGCCCTTGGCCGTCTCGCTTTTCTCAGATGACAGCTACTATCTCTATATGGTAATGGCATCCGGCGATCAAGCCCGGGTTGTCTATCCTCAGGGCGAGTTGAGCGAGGCGGATGTTCGCTCTGCTGTTGAGGCGGCCCTCAAGCGCTCTTCATCGGGCTTCCTGCAGGTCGTCGGTTTCTGGGCGCCGCCCGCGGTCCCGACTCAGGACATGTTCGGCCAGACGATCGATCCGCTGTCCTCGTGGAACCAGGTCACCTCAACGCTGCTTCAGGAATATGAGGTGCGCGCGGTGGACTTGAGCACCGGCTCGGTACCGGTGGATATCGACGTCCTGGTGATCCTGGGGCCTCAGAACCTGGACGACGTCGCCCGCTACGCCATCGACCAACATCTGATGCGCGGCGGCGCCCTCATCGTGGCTGCCGGCAATATGATGATCACGCCTGATACGATGAGCGGCGGCCTGGCTGCACAGCAGCTTGCTGGCAGTCTGCAGGAGATGCTGGCGCACTACGGGTTCACCGTTGAGCAATCGCTGGTGATGGATGCTCAGAACGAGCCATTCCCGGTGCCTGTTGCTCGCCAGGTGGGCAACTACCAGGTTCAGGAGATCCAGGCGCTCGACTATCCGATGTTCATCGATGTGCGGTCCGACGGTATGGCCGAGGACAATCCGATCGTATCCGGGCTGCCGGCGGTGACGCTGCAGTGGGCGTCCCCAATCACCGTCGATCCCGAGAAGAATGCGACCCGCGATGTGGAAGCGCTGTTGACTTCATCGACACAATCGTGGACGCAGTCGGACTTCAATATCCAGCCCAACTTCGATCTGTATCCTGAGATGGGGTTTGCAGTGATATCGTCGATGCAGCCTTACACCTTGGCGGTCTCGGCACGTGGTAGCTTTGAGTCGTACTTCAAGGGGAAGCCTTCGCCGTCGGACGCTGCGGCCGCAGAGGCTGCGGCAACGGCCTCTGCGACCGCGGAAGCCGGGGACGAAGCGGCGGCGCCCCAGACCCCGGCGACCGTGGGGACGATCGAGGTCTCGCCGGACACGGCCCGCCTCATCGTTATCGGCAGCGTGGAGTTTGCGGACGACATCGTCCTGGAGCTTTCCTCGACACTGAGCGGCGAGCGCTATCTCAACAACCTTCAGTTCCTGCAAAATGCCGTGGCGTGGACGATCGAGGATCTCGATCTGCTGAGCATCCGCTCACGTGGCACGGCGGCGCGTGTACTGATTGATATGGAAGAGAACGAGCAGTCGTTCTGGGAGGCCGCCAACTATGTCCTGGCACTGATCTCCGTGGTTGCCATCGCCGGTGTCACCGGCATGCGCCGGCGGAGTGAGGTGCCGATGGCCTTGGTGCCTCCGGATGAGGTCGCCTATGCTCCGGCCAGGCGGCGTAAGCCTGGTTTGGCGCGTGACAAGGGCGGAGACGCCCCAGCAGATCTGTCAGAGGAGGTGAACCAGTGAAGCGCACCCAACAGATCCTACTAGGGGTCCTCGCTCTTCAGATCATTCTGAGCGTGGTTGTCTTCTGGCCCCGGGAAGCCGCGTTGGTCTCAGGCGAGCTGCTTTTCCCGGATCTCGCAGCCGAGGATATCGTGGCACTGACCATTGAGGACAACACCGGCGAACAGATCGTGCTGCGTAAGGTGGAAGGGGCCTGGGTGATGTCTGAGGCCGGCGATTATCCGGCACAGGAAGCCAATATCATGCCGGTCCTGGAGAAGCTGGCTGCGCTCAGCGCCGGCTCTGTTGTCGCGAGAACGGAAGCCAGCCACACGCAGCTTCAGGTTTCCGAGGACACGTTCCAGCGACGTGTCGATTTCGAGACTGCGAACGGCAAGACCTACACGGTCTACCTGGGGTCTGCTCCCCGGTACACCGCGACACATTTCCGTATCCAGGGGGAGTCGGAGACTTATCTCACCTCCGATCTGTCCGTATGGGATGTCAACGTGGCCGTCAGTGGTTGGGCCGATACGTCGTACATCAGCATCGACCTGGCGACGGTGACGGATGTCACCCTGGAGAACGCGAACGGCACGTTTGTCTTCGTCAAGGACGAGGATAGCTGGACGCTGGCCGATCTGCAGGCAGGAGAAGCCATCGAGCCGGCGCAGACCAGTGCCGTTGTGCGTGCGGCGACGAGTCTGTCGTTCATGGCCCCGCTGGGGACGTCGGCGAATCCCGCCTACGGGCTGGACAGGCCCGGCGCGCTGGCGATTGTCACGACGGATGATGGCCAGACGCACACGCTGGCGGTCGCCGCCGACCCGCAGGATGACGACAGCTACGTGGTGAAGTCCTCGGACTCCGACACCTACGTCCGTGTGGCCGGGTACAATGTCACCTCGCTGCTCGACAAAGCACGCGAGGACTTCCTCGCGGAGCCTGTCACGCCGGATGCGGTGGGGCCGGATGCACCGACCCCCACACCCGCGCCTTAGCAACGACAAGTGAACACCCCCGCCGCACGGCGGGGGTATCTTCACATCGGCGCGCCGGCTACATCCACTCAGGGCGCTCCAGTTTCTCAGCCGGCTCCGTGCGCCCATAGATCAAAGCCAACTCCTTGAGGTCGGCCTGAACTTGCGGCGTGAAGTCGTCCAGGTTGAGCCGCCAGTCCCAGTTGCTACCGAACTTGCCAGGCGTGTTCATACGTGCCTCCGATCCCAGACCCAAGATGTCCTGCATCGGCACGATAGCCAGGTCCGCGACGGAGCGATAGGCCATACGCATCAGGGCCCAATTCATCGGTTCATTCACAGGGCCCAGGTAGTTGTGGCAGAGCTCCAGTTCCCACGCC
>CBFCZM010000327.1:0-3749 GCA_965602565.1 uncultured Anaerolineae bacterium | reverse complement strand
GTGGTCCCCACGACGTCCGCACTGAAGGCAGGCGCAAGCAACTCACGGTCGCGCCAGATCCGCACCGCTATCGGCAGGATCCTGGCAATGCCGGACAGGCGGGCAGCGTCAGCGGTGGTGCGAAGATACATGCCCTGAGTCCCCAGCTTGAGCACGACCACGGCGACGCCCAGGTCCTGTAGCTCCCCTGACAGCTCGGCGAGCAGCGCCCCGTCCACCTGCGAGAGCAGATCCCCATCACCGGCATCCATCAATGCCGCGTAGCGCTCGGGATGCAGCATCAACAGCAGCTCATCCACGCCGGGCAGGAAAACGTCGACAAAGGGCAGGACGTTCTCGTAGAGCTCGGGCCAGTCCACACGACCGGCTTCCGAGTCTGGGTCCGGCTGCGAGACGTCGAGTGAGGTCACCAGCCCGGCACCTCTGGCGCGCTGCAGCAGATCAGCCAGGTCCTGTCCGCCGTCCAGGTACATCCGCCGCATCAGGGGAGGATAGCCGAAGTGAAAGATCCCGGCACCCTCGAAAGCAGACGCCGGCACGTCATTGGCACAGAAGGTGTCGTTGGGCCCGGGATAGTGCAGGAAGGTGCGATCCAGCCCCGGAGCGCTGAGGATCACCGTGTAGGCGGTGTCCCCGCCAGGTTCCACCAGAATAGCATCAGCCAGACCGGCCCCCTCCTGCTGGAGCAGTTCAAGGATCGCGCGCCCCATGAAGTCATCACCGACCTTGCCCACCAGGCGCACGGGGGTTCCCAGACGGTGCAGCGCCATCCCGGTGTTCGGCACCGCCCCGCCGGTCGCCAGGACCATCGGTCCCACTTGCCGCAGCTGACCCGGCACCAGCAACTCCGCGAGCTGTGACTGCCCCGCTTTGAGGGTTGGGATCACGTCCAGCGCCGTGTGCCCGGCGACAACCACCAAGGGTATGTCCATAGCCACTTCCTTAAGAATCTGGGGCGAGATCTCTCGCCCCAGTCAAAGCCACAAGGATGCTGCCCGATACCTACACGGCGGGCACATCCCACACGTCGTCGCCGTCAACCGCGAACTCACCGGAAACACCCGCAGCGCCCGTGCCGGGCTGCCCACCGCCGACAAAGAGCTCGAACGTGCCGGGCTCAACCACGCGGCGCCCATCATCGAGGAAGAGGCTCATCTGCTTCGGAGTCACGGCGAATGTCACGCGCTGCGTGTCACCTGGCGCGAGATGGATGCGGT
The DNA here is from genome assembly GCA_965602565.1 of uncultured Anaerolineae bacterium. Taxonomy (GTDB): domain Bacteria; phylum Chloroflexota; class Anaerolineae; order B4-G1; family SLSP01; genus PWVB01. The sequence goes on along the minus strand of CBFCZM010000327.1, from coordinate 2,532 downwards.
CGAAGCCCACCAACTGCCGCACCGGGACGGGCACCGAAGCGCCAGGATCGGCCACGTAGCACTGTACGACCTCGTCGCCGGCAACGTCGCCGGTGTTCGTCACCGTCACAGCGACGTCGAGGCTCTCGCCCTGAGCCAGGGAGACGGCGCTCACCGCGAGGTCGGTGTAGCCAAACGTCGTATAGCTTAGCCCAAAGCCAAAGGGATAGAGCGGCTCATCCCGGAAGAACCGGTAGGTATGCCCCTCCATATCGTAGTCACGGAAAGGCGGCAGCTGATCCACCGATGTGTAGAAAGTCACGGGCAGACGGCCGGCGGGATTGTAGTCGCCAAAAAGCACATCGGCAAGTGCGGTGCCGCCTTCCTCACCGGGGTACCAGAGCTCGACGATAGCAGCAGCGCTCTCTGCCGCCCAATTGACGGCGACGGCACTGCCGTTCTGCAGGGCAACGACCAGCGGCGTGCCTGTCGCAGCCAACGCCTTGAGCAGATCCTCCTGGACGCCGGGCAACGAGATCTCGGTGCGGTCCCCGGTACTGCGCTCACCCCCGGCAACCCCCTCGACCTGGCCTTCCTCGCCCTCGATCAGCTGCGAGAGTCCCATCACGGCGATGACGACATCGGCGCCCTGCGCAGCGGTGACGGCTTCGTCGAACCCGGATGTGTCCTGGCTGCGGATCCCGCAGCCCTGGGCATAGACGACCTCGGTCGAGGCACCGACCTGGGCCTGGATGCCGGCCAACGGCGTCACCGAGCTGGAGGGGAAGCCGTTGTAGTTGCCCAGAAGCACCACGGGATCATCCGCATTGGGGCCGACTACCGCGATCTTCTTCAGCGTTTTGCCCAGCGGCAGGTAGCCGCTGGCATTCTTGAGCAAGACGATCGACTCCTGCGCCATCTTGAGCGCCAGGGCACGGTGCTCGGTGGAATCGTTGACCTCCAGGGGGATCTGGGCCCAAGCCACGCGCTCGGGCGGATCGAACATCCCCAGGCGGAAGCGGGCCGTGAAGAGCCGCTTCACAGCTTTGTCAACGGTGGCTTCGTCGATCAAGCCTTTCTCCAGAGCGATCAGCAGCGACTTGTAGACCGCGCCGCAGTTCAGATCACACCCATTGCCGACCGCCAAGGCGGCAGCGGCCTCAGGGGAGTCAACGACCTTGTGGTTCGCGTGGATATCGTGAATGGCACCGCAGTCGGAGACCACATAGCCCTCAAAACCCCACTCCTCGCGAAGGATGTCCTCGAGCAGCAGCTTGCTGGCGCAGGCCGGTCGGCCGTAGACGCGATTGTACGCACCCATCACCGAATAGACATTGGCTTCCTTGACCGTCGCCTCAAATGCCGGCAGATAAGTCTCCCGCAGGTCGCGCTCGCCGACCACGGCATCAAACTCGTGGCGCTCGGCTTCCGGCCCGCTATGCACGGCGTAGTGCTTGGCCGTGGCAATCACCTTGAAGGTGTTCGGGTCATCGCCCTGCAGACCATCAATGAAGGCAACGCCCATCCGCGACGTCAGGTAGGGATCCTCACCATAGGTCTCCTGGCCGCGCCCCCAACGCGGGTCACGGAAGATATTGATGTTCGGCGTCCAGAACGTCAGGCCATAGTACCAGTCGACACTGCCGTCCTCCTGGATCGCATCGTGATGCTTGGCGCGCGCTTCATCGGAGATCGCGACTGCCGTGCGATGCATCAAGTCGACATTCCACGACGCGGCCATGCCGATGGCTTGAGGGAAAACGGTGGCGATACCCGCGCGCCCCACACCGTGCAAGCACTCATTCCACCAGTTGTAGGCAGGGATACCCAGGCGCTCGACGGCTGGTGCACTGTGGATCATCTGAGATACCTTCTCCTCCCGCGTCATGCGAGAGATCAGATCATCAACACGCTCCTCAACAGAGCAATCGGGATCAAGGTAAACCGGGCCGGTGGTGAGCACCATACGCACTCTCCTCGTCTAGGCTATCGAATCTCGACTACTCAATCCCATCGCCAAGGGCTTGTGGCGGGATCAGAAGTCCCTGCATTTCCTGTTCATTAGTCTACTCAGATTCCGGCCTAACGGAAACCTGCGGGGGCCCCCTGTGTGCAATTGCCACTAGCTGTGTGGCCAAGGGGCACAGTCAGGACTGGAGAACGGGAACATCCGCGAGGTCGGCGATCACCAACAGCTGCTCGCCCAGGACGACCTCTACAGCCAGCTCTACCAACGCCAGCTGCAGCTCGCGAACACAGAAAAGTGAAGAGCCGGACAGGATTAGCAGAATTGAGAGGATTCCGGAAAACACAACCAATCAGTCTGAATCCTGTTCATCCTGTGAATTCCACCGCAGATATCATGCGTAGGTGAAGGCACTCCCCACCGGAACGTGGGTGGTCGGCAGATCCGGCACCAGCGGACGGAGCCACTCCACGAGATACGCCATCCCCGGCTCCTCACTCTGGACGTGCCCCAGCACGATCAAGGCCTTCTTGCGTCCCTGCGCCACGGCGTCACGCACATATTCCGGAGTTCGCCACTCGGCGGCC
>CBFCZM010000326.1:0-3760 GCA_965602565.1 uncultured Anaerolineae bacterium | reverse complement strand
GATGGTCTGGTTGACACCAAACAGTGGCATCGGAAGCATGGAAGGGGTGGTATGTGTGACGTTCGACCATGCAGATGACCGCTATTTATTGGATTCGCTGCTGCGGAGATCCAGGTAGACAGTCAAGCGGGATCGCGTGCTTTCTGAGATCCGCAAGCGCCGGCACTTCGAGCAGCCGAGCGTTATCCGCAAGCGGAAGCGAGCCGCCAAACTCCGCAAGAGCCGTCAGACTTCGTCGTAGGATCACCTGCGACAGACCTAGGAAGGGCCCATGAGTCTTCAAGAACAGCTTCGCCATGACGTGAGAGATGCGCTGCGTGCCAAGGACGCACCGCGGAAGTCCGCAGTGCGGATGGTGCTAGCCGCCATTCAGCTTGCGGAAGTGGAAGTACCCGAGCCTCTTGGGGATGCCGAGGTTATCGTGCTGATTCGCAAAGAGGTCAAGCGCCGAGAAGAAGCTGTCGAGATGATGAAAGAGGCCGGTCGTGAGGAGCTGATTCCCGGCGAGGTCGTGGAATTGGACATCCTCAGGGCGTATCTGCCAGTCTTGATGCCGGAAGAGGCCATCACCGAACTGGTCAAGCAGAAGATTGATGAGCTCGGTGCGAGTTCGATGCGGGATATGGGTCGCGTTATGGGGACCGTGATGCCGCTGGTGAAAGGCAAGGCCGATGGCAAGCTGGTCAATCAGGTCGCGCGTCGTCTGCTCTCCGTCTGATCTTGAGTCCAGTGACGCTGGATATGAGGAGGGGCTCCAGCGGGGCACCTCAGGTTCTTTCTGATGGGTGAACCGAATGTCACGATCGCCTGAAGGGCCGGGATCCCGCAAAGCCAGGCGCGTGTGGCGTCTGCGTCAGTTGCTCTTCTGGCTCTGGATCACGGCTGTTGCAGGGCTGGCCATGTTCTACTCCGTGCCGGGAGAGTATGACCTGACTGCGGGCGATGTGGCGCCGCAGAATATCTCTGCGCCCCGGGATGTCACCTTCATCAGCGAGATTCTGAGCCAACAGACGCGTGATGACGCTGCCCGAAGGGTGGCGCTGCTTTACACCCCTCCCGATTCCACGATTGCGCGAGAGCAGTACAGCCGCGCCCGCGACGTCTTGGCCTTTCTGCGCTCAGTGCGGGCCGATACATACGGCACTGAGGCGCAGCGTATGGCGGCCATCGGGGCTGTGGACGAGTTGTCCGACATGCCCGAAGCCCCCGTCCGCGCCATCCTGACGCTGCCAGACACAAGTTGGAGCCGCGTGCAGCTGGAGTTCCTGGACCTCCTGGACCAGGTGATGCGGCAGGAAGAGATCCGGGAGAGCGACCTGGCGCTGATTCAGCGCCGTCTTCCCACCATGGTGCCTTTGGATCTACCTCAGGACGAGGCCGAGGTGGTCGAAGCACTGGTCGTGCAGTTCTTGCGGCCCAATGTGTTCTATGACGCTGAGGCCACGAACGCGGCCAAAGATGCGGCTCGGGAGGAAGTTGGGCCGGCCGTGCGGCAGTTCCGCAGCGGTGAGGTGGTGGTGCGAGAAGGCGCAGTGATCGCTGAGCTGGATGCCGAGGCTCTGGATGAGTTAGGTCTGACCTCGTCCACAGATCGCAAGCGTGATCGAGGCACGGCAGTGCTCTTCGCGGCGCTCCTGACGCTCGGCATGGGACTGCTGATCCACCATTTTGATCCCCAGGTTCTGGATGGCGCCAAGCAGGAGCTATTGATCGCGCTCGTCCTGACGCTCTTCCTCGCCCTGGCATGGTTGCTGGTGCGGTCGGGCGATCTGGTGCCGTACCTGTTCCCGGGGGCGGCGGCAGCGATGCTGATCTCCACCACGGTGGGGAAAGGTCCCGCGGTCGCTGTGATGCTGGTGCTGAGCGCAGTTGCGGGGTGGCTCGCCGATCAGTCCCTGAGTTTCGCGGCCATGGTCCTGCTGGGGGGGCTTTACGCGGTGCTGACGCTGCCCCGCTACGAGCAGACCGGCCCGCTCTTCCGATCTGGGCTGGTCGACGGTGTCGTCCAGGCGCTGGTGGTCCTCGTCTTTTCGATCGACGAGCTAGCAGTGACGCCTATCGGGCTCTCGCTCAAGCTAGGGGTCTGCATCATCGGCGGACTGATCGCCGGCGCGCTGACCGTGGGTGGGCTGTTCGTGCTGACGCCGCTGTTTGATCTGACCACGACGTTCAGGCTGACCGAGCTCAACCGCCCCAACCATCCCTTGATGCAGCGACTGCTGCGTGAGGCGCCCGCGACATTCAACCACGTGATGATGGTGACGAGCCTGGCCGAACAGGCGGCCGAGCGTATTGGCGCGAACGCGTTGTTGACGCGGGTGGGGGCCTACTACCATGATATCGGCAAGCTCGCGCGTCCCTACTTCTTCGCAGAGAATCAGCAGGGACTGAGCAATCCCCACGACCGGCTGGACCCGTACGCGAGTGTGGAGGTCCTGGCGGGACACGTCCGTGACGGGCTCAAGATGGCCAAGCAGTACCATCTTCCCGCCGCCGTGCGGGCGTTCATTCCCGCCCACCATGGCACGATGCGGGTGAGCTTCCTCTACCGCAAGGCTGTTGAGGCCGCCGGTGGCGAGGCGGATCTGGTGGATGAGTCCCAGTTCCGTTATCCAGGTCCCAAGCCGCAGAGCCGGGAGGCACTGCTGGTGATGCTGGCTGACAGCTCGGAGGCCGCGACGCGTGCGCGCCGGCCCTCGACGCCGGAGGAGTTGGACGAGCTCATCACCAACATCTTCGACCAGCGTATGAAGGACGGGCAGATGGATGACTGCCCGATCACGATCCCGGAGCTTGCGATTGTGAAGGCGGCGTACGTGGATCTCCTGCGCGGGGCTTTCCATCCGCGAGTGAGATACCCGTCGCAGGCGCAACCCAAGGTCGCGGGTGAACCGAAGGCCGACGACAGCGGACGCAGCGCTGTCTTGAAGCCCGTTGCCGATCAGGCCGAGGATACGGAAGAAATCGCGCGATCTGGGGATGACGGTGACGAGAGGCGAGTCCCGGGCGATGGTGCCGATGCGGCTCTGACTGCGGTCGTGGAGGGCCCGGCTGAGTCGCACGAGCCGGTGATAGCATCTGAGTAGAAGCCATGTCGCTCACGCACCTGTGCGCGCACACTACGTGTGCATGAGGGGGCTGTAGTGAACCTGCGTGGCTCGCCAGATAGCCGGGCGCGCCAGCTTGTCGTCGTAGGGGAACCCGGCCCACGCGCGGATACTCATGTAGGTTGGGCTGTCTAGCCCGACCATCTGCTTGGCGGTACAAGGTGCGGTTGTCGGATCGGGGCTTTGCCTGCTACGGCCATCCTGACTGAGTGCGCGCACTGGCCAGCTGTGGATTCGGCACCGTTCGCCTATAGGGCAGAGCGGGCAAGATGCCCGCGGCCCGAGGGCGCAAGAGCAGTCGTACTGCACGGCTTTCTGAGTAGCGATACTAGCAGGCCAGGAAGACAGAGCTAGCGTGAACGAGAGATACCATATCGAAATCCAGGTCGAGGAACACGTCGGTCCGGTGGATACGCAGCCGATCGATGACGCCGTTCGGCTGACATTGCTGCATCAGAATGTGGAGGACGCGAGTGAGGTGGTTATCGTCGTCTCGGACGATGATGCCCTCGAGGACCTGAACCGCCGATTCCGCGGGGTCGCACGGCCGACCGACGTGCTCTCCTTTGAGAACCAGACCCGTGGGCCGTACTCCATTGGGACGGCGGGCTTTCCGCGGCATCTGGGGGACATTGTGATCTCCCTGGATCGGG
>CBFCZM010000325.1:0-3761 GCA_965602565.1 uncultured Anaerolineae bacterium | reverse complement strand
CATCTTGGGCGCTGCGCGGCGTCGGCTATGATGTCTGCCCGTGGATCTCCTGTGCCGAGCGTCTGCTGTCCACGGAGGCCATCTCCTTTTTGAGGTGGCGCACCCGAGATGGCGCCGACAACGGTGGCGCAGATGATGTGGTTATGATGTTGTTGGGGATTGGAGCCTCGTAGAGGGGCACGGGCCTGTCGTTATGTCCACTCATCGCCAGATGGGCGGGCACGACGGCCCGGCCTACATGCAGACCTCGTGAGGGTTGCGCTTCCCTCGCGGGGGTAGGTCGTGCAGCCCAACCATCTACTTGACGGCACAGAGTGCCGTTTTCCGAAGCAGATGCTATGTTGGAGGCTGAGATGCAGAGAGCCGAACCTGCGGTGCGGGTCCTGGTGCCGGGCGATGAGGCGGTGCTGGCGGCGTTCTCGGCACCGCATCTGGCGTCGTCGATGTTCCTGCTGGGCAACGTGCGGGCGGCGGGATTGGCGGATGACGGAGCCAGGTTCTCGGGGGCATATGTGGCTGCCTTTGAGGGCGGAGAGATGGTGGGGGTGGTGGCCCACTTCTGGAACGGCATCTTGATGCCACAGGTGCCGGCGCCCTGGACGGGGCAGTACCTGGATCTCCTGTGGCGCGCGGCGGTGCGTGCGTCGGGGCGGCCCGTCAAAGGTGTGATCGGTCCTGATGACCAGGCGTGCGCGGTCAAGGCTGCGCTGAGGCTTCCGGCTGAGATCGTGCAGATCGATCAGCGCGAGAAGCTCTACGAGCTGGACCTGACCGAGCTGATCGTGCCGGAGGCGCTGCGCTCCGGTGACGTGACAGGCCGGCGGGCCGTAGCCGAGGATCTGGAGCTGTTGGTGCAGTGGCGGGTTGGCTATGCGACGGAGACAATGGATGCTGAGGACACGCCGGCTTTCCGGTCGGAGGCACGGGCCTCGCAGGTGCGGGTCGTTGCCGAGCACACTGCCTGGGTACTGGAGGCCGGCGGTGTGCCGGTGGCCATGACCGGCTTCAACGCCGTCCTGACCGAGGTCGTGCAGGTGGGAGGCGTCTACACGCCGCCGGAGGGCCGCAGTCGCGGGTACGCGCGGTGTGCAGTGGCGGCGTCGCTGCTGGATGCACAGGAGACAGGGGCGACCCGGGCGATCCTGTTCACCGGTGAGCACAACATCGCCGCGCAGAAAGCCTACACCGCGCTCGGGTTCCGGCAGGTCGGCCACTTCCGGCTGTGTCTGCTGCGTGAAGGCGCGGCGGTGTAGGGATCTCTGCAAATCGGTTAATGGCGAATCACAAGAGACAGGTCACAGATCGTCTGCATTCAGGGTTCCGTCTGACGAATAGGGGTTCAAGAGTGGCACCATAATAATGACGCCAGAGTGGGTTTTTCGGCTGATCTTCGTTCTCGCCACCTGCGTGATGGTAGCTGTCCGGGCGGGTTCTCAGTCCCGGGTACTGCACGATAGGGGTGGCGTCGCGGTGCATGAAGGGCCGGTGAGTCTGGTCGCCGGCAGCGTGGCGGCACTCGTCTCCATCATCTTTGGCCTGGAGTACATCGTGGCGCCGGGGGCCTTCGCGTTTGCGTACAGCTGGGCGTGTCCGGTGTGGCTGCGGTGGGTGGGAGCGGTGGTGTTGCCCGGCGGCGTGGCGCTGCTGGCGTGGGCGCACCACCATCTGGGCAGGAGCTTCCACTCTTTCATTGTCACCAAGGAGGATCACGTCCTTGTCGAGACGGGGCCCTATCGCTACATCCGTCATCCGATCTATCTGGCCTACCTGCTGGACTACGTCGGCGGCGGGCTGTTGGCGGGCAACTGGGTGTTGACCGTGGTGCCGATTGTGGCCTACGCTGTGCTGGTTGTGCTGCGGCTGGGCCAGGAGGAGCGGGTGATGATCTCCAAGTTCGGTGATGCCTACAAGGCGTATATGGCGCGGACGGGGCGGTTGGTGCCGAAGATAGCGGGCAGCGGTCAGCAAGAAGCGGCAGTAGGAAGCAAGGAGTAAGGAGGCCTTCGGACGCCAGACCATCCCGTACGCAGCACCATGACTCTTGACTTTTCGACTCCAGACTCTCTGCCCTCTGGGCCCGCACAGCAACCTGCCTTCCGGTGAATCGTGAATCGTGACGTCCGCTCAGCCCTGTAACTCTTGACTCTTGCCCTCTCCCAGTTTCCGCTTGCCTCGTCGCGTGAGTGAGGGTATAGTTGACCTCTGGCTCTTGCCCAGGGTGAGGGCATCGGAGGGGGAACACAATGACACAGTACAACTTGGCCATTTTCGACTTCGACGGCACGCTGGCCAACTCGCTGATCTGGTTCAGGCGGATCGTTAACGAGCTGGCTGATGCGCACGGTTTCAAGCGCATTGAGGACGACGACGTCGACCTGCTGCGCAGCTATGACCCCCTCCAGATTATGAAGCATTTGGGCCTGGCGGCGTGGAAGCTCCCCGGCATTGCGGCGCACACGCGGAGGTTGATGTCCGCGCAGATCGATGAGGTGCCGCTGTACGACGGCGTGGACACGATGCTGGCGTCATTGGCGGAGCAGGGCGTGACGCTGGCCGTGGTCAGCTCCAATACGGCGGAGAACGTGCGCCGGGTCCTGGGCGCGGAGTTGGTGGCGCTGGTGAAGGCCTTTGAGTGCGGCGTCTCACTCTTCGGGAAGGCGTCCAAGCTGCGGAAGGTGTTACGGCACACGGGTATATCGCCAACAGATACGATCTACATCGGTGACGAGATCCGGGATGTGCAGGCTGCGCGCGATGTGGGGGTGGCTGCCGGCGCCGTGGCGTGGGGCTACAACTATGCCGCTGCGCTGGAGACAGTGGCTCCGACTTCGCTCTTTGCGGATGTTGCTGCGATCACATCGGTGGTCGCCGGCCTTGCGTACTAGAGCGACGAAGACGAAGCATGGACAATCAGGCGCTCCACTTAGGTGGGGCGCTTTTGCGTTGCGTAGAGCCGGGAGCAGAGAGAGCTCACGCCAAGACGCGGAGACGCAAAGGCCCAGAGAACGAACGCAAAGAAAGGCATCACACTGGGCGTACCGGACTCGTGAGAAGTGCCAGCACCGGGTAAGGAGGCGGAGAAGTGGAACACGAGGTCGTGAGATTGCGGCGGAGCCAGCGGGCACAGGCTGCTGACATGCTGGCGTGGGCGTTCCAGTCTGACCCGATCTATTGCGAGCTGTTTCCGGATTCGGACGTGCGGCACAAGGCGCTGGCGAACATGTTCAGCGGTGTGGTTGGGTATGCGCTGCGCTACGGTGAGGCCCTGACGACGCCGGAGATCCGGGGCGTGGCGTGTTGGCTGCCGCCTGGCAATGCTGAGGTGACGCTGTGGCGTATTGCTCGCACGGGCTTCGGTCTGGTCCGGGGCATTCTCGGGTACAGCCAGGAGGCGCGCAAGCGGTTTCTGGCCGGCATTACGCACACGGAGGCCGTCCACAAGCGATTGATGACGGTGCCGCATTGGTATCTGTGGCTGCTGGGCGTGGCGCCGGACCGTCAGGGGCACGGCTATGGGAGTGCGTTGCTGCAGCCGATTCTGGCGCGCGCGGATGAGGCCGGCCTGCCGTGCTATCTGGAGACTCAGACGGAGCGGAACGTGACGTTCTACCAGCGGCGGGGCTTTGAGGTCGCTGAGACCGGCCCGCTGCCGGGCGTGCATCTGCCGGTGTGGCATATGGTGCGATCGCCGCAGGGGTAGGGGACAGCGCCCCGGCGGAGTAGCGTGCCGGCAGAACTCCTGCGTAGGCCGAACTAGCAGT
>CBFCZM010000324.1:0-3770 GCA_965602565.1 uncultured Anaerolineae bacterium | reverse complement strand
CCCCGAGAGGCGCTGGATAGGCCAACCACGGTTTCAGTAGGCCAGAACAAGCGGCTACCCGCCAACGGGGTATCGAAGCCAAGTATGTGACCCGGTTTCATGCCCCATTGACGGGTAACAGGCAGCGGGCAACCACCTTCTCGCTACGCCAGAGCGACCACAATAGCCGCGCTCCGCCGTCACTCACCTCCGTTAGGGTGCCGGCGGGGGAGTCGGTGTCGCGTGCCAGTAGGCGGTACCGGTACCGGTGCACGGGTTGTAGTTTGCGCCCAGGATCACCTGGAAATCCACCGCGCTGCCCTCGGTCGGCTGTGAGGTCACGTCTCCCTGCTGGAGTCGATAGAGGCTGACCAGCCTGTACAGCGGAGAGCCCTTCGCCGTCGTCGTGAAATCCACAATCCGCGTGCGGGGCTCCGGCGGAATACCCTCTACCGCCGTCACCTCAAGGCCCTCCAGCCTCAGGCGGTACGCCGCGACCTCGCCGAAGGCCTGAGACCAACTGCCGTTGGAGACAACGACCCTGTGACTGCGCTGGGAGGCTCGGCTGGTTGACAGCGGGCGCATCGCGTTCTGCACCAATTCCTGAACAGCCTCAAGGTTCGGGACCAGCACATAGCCGCCGTTGGGCGCAGTCCACGACGTGATGACCCCTGTGCCACGAACAAATGTGTTGTAGATGCTCTTCTCGTCCAGACGCCCGGCCACCGAGGCCAGTGTGATCAGTTCCCCGAGCCCCAGATCCGTCTCAACGCTCTCCTGATAGGCATCCCACAGCTCCGGTGCACGAACCAGCATATTCGCGCTCCGTGCCTGATGGAGGATCGCCATCAGTACCTGCTGTTGGCGGCGATGGCGGTCGAAATCCGAGGTATCCCAGCGCGAGCGGACGTACCACAATGCAAACTTCCCATCCAGGTGATGCAGCCCCGGCTCGAGGTCGATGTCCGTCTGTCCGGTCTCCGACTCAGGATCAGGATAGGTATCGTGCAGGGGGCACTCGACGATCACGTCAACGCCGCCCACGGCATCCACGATGGTCCGGTAGCTGGTGAAATCCACCAGCGCATAGTAGTGGATCGGCAGGCCGAAGTTGTACTCCACCGTCACCATCGTTAGCGCGGACCCGCCACCGGGATAGCCAACCTTGTCGGCACGGGCATAGGCCGTGTTGATCTTGTCCAGGCCCCAGGCCGGAATCCAGGCGTAGTAATCGCGCGGGATCGACAGCAGGCTCACAGCAGGTTCATCGGGGAAGATGGATGCGATCGCCATCACATCGGTCAGCCCTGCGCCCTGCCCCGTCCGGCGATCCATGCCCAACAGGAGGATATTCACGGTGCCGGCCGGCTGCTCAACCAGGGGCATCGGCGACGGCTGGGGCAGCGGCGAGGTCACCACCGGCGTGTTCGCGATCGGCGGCAGCGGCTCACTGAAAGGCAACGCGATCGGCGGAGGCGTGGGTGTTTCGGTCGGGATCGCAGTGTCCGTGGGCGCCGGCGTGGGTGACGATGTCTGTGTAGGTACAGGCGTCAGGGTCCACGTTGGAGGGAGGTCTGATGGCGTTGTCTCCGGGGCGGTCGGCACGTCAGTGGGCTGAGGGAGTTTCTCGGTTGGCGTGGGCGCGGGTTGGGTCGGCGTCACTACCCTCGGAGCGCTGGCTGGCGGATCTATCGCCCAAGCGGCCACGCCGACAGCGATCAGGAGCACCGCACCAATCAGAACAGCCCACTTGAACACCTCAATCCAGCGATCCACGCGGCATGCACCTCAAGACCTCGTCAGAAAAGCACGTACGATGACTTCGCATCATACCACACCCGCGAAGATCATCAAGAGATTCCGGCAGATCCCCTTGCTGGAGTTGACCAGCACATCATCACGAAGTAATATGGGTTCACAATGGCACGAGGAAGAGCCGGACTCGGGAGACGTGGAGAGAGCTTGGCTGCGCAAGCGCTGCAGCAAGACGGATACGCCGTCGTGGAGCGAAACTGGTCGTGCCCCTATGGCGAGGTGGATCTCGTCGCCAGGTACAGCGAAGATGTCTACTTCATCGAGGTCCGCACCCGGCGCGCGAGTGCTTTCCCCACGCCGGAACAGAGCCTGACCCAGCGAAAACGCGCCCGTATGGAAATGGTCGCCCGGGCCTACCTGGGCACCCACGCCTCAGGAAAGCCCATGACCTGGCACCTCAGCTTTGTGGCGGTAGCGATGGATCGGGCTGGCCGGTTACGCCGGATCACCTTCTATCCCGACCTGACCGGACCGCCGCACGATCTCGTTCAGCATCCCTAGCCCCTCGCCTGTGACCTCGCGCCGCCGCTAGGGCTGGTAGGTGTAGAGCTCGTCCTGCACATGGGAGCGGGAGACCACGCTCGGCGTAGGATACGTCGCATGGACCCCGACAGCTTGATAGATAGCGATGCGGAAGATCGCCCGTTGGGGATCGTCCCACGAGGGCAGCGCATAGCGCGTCATGAGATAGGCATCCTGGCTCAAGCCCTTGATCCACGGATCCATCACCTGGATATCGTGATCATACCACGCCACTGCGCGCACCCAGTGCTGCTGTGTTGAGTCCCCCGGAGAGAAGTCCACGTGGATCGCTGCGAAGCAACCCTCTGTATTGAGAGCTTCCTCCAGATCATCCAGGGGCGCTGCCCTCTTGCGTGCATCGATATAGTCAACCAGCTTCACGCCCAACGGCCCCAGCGAGTCAAAGACAAAGAGACTCCGCTCCTTGGTCTGACTGAGCGGCGCAACAAAGCCCCCGTTCCGGGCCAGCCACCGGGTCAGGCGAGGCGGATCTGCCGGCAGCCCCTGAATCGACACCCCTACATCGGTGAGCCCCGAGGCAATCGAGCAGAGCAGGCACCCATTGGCACCGATGGTTGTGCTACTCACGCCCAGCATCACACGCTGCCAGCTATCATTGAGCTGTGAATATCCTGTGTAGGTTGCCTTTGGACTCTCGGTCTTGTCTGCCATCCGCTCACCTCGTATGTTGGGCACTTCCACAAAGTGGAACATGGTCTTGAGACTGATAGTAGTCCATCGTGCCAGATTGGCAAGTTCCCGCGTCCTTGTTCTTGGGGCCGCTTCCAGTAGAATGACGCCGTGTCGGAGACCACAGCTGCATCGAGCCAGAGGCAGATACCACTCGTCGCCATCGTGGGGCCTACCGCGATCGGCAAGACAGCCCTCGGTGTGCACCTGGCTCAGCGGCTCAACGGCGAGATCGTGTCGGCGGACTCGCGCCAGTTCTACCGGCTGATGGACATCGGCACCGCCAAGCCAACACCGCAAGAGCTCGCCGCCGCGCCGCATCACCTCATCAACATCGCCTATCCTGACGAAACCGTCGGGCTGTCGCAGTTCCTGCGATTGGCGCGAGAAGCCATCTATGACATCAACAGACGCGGCAAGCTCCCCCTGTTGGTCGGGGGCACCGGGCAATACATCCGGGCCTTGCTTCAGGGATGGCAGGTTCCCAATGTTCCCCCTGACGAGGAGCTGCGCGCCGAGCTTGAGGCCAGAGCAGGGGCGGATCCCGATGGCCTATGGCGGCAGCTGATGACGCTTGATCCTGACGCCGAGGCGTTCATCGATCGTCGCAACCTCCGCCGCGTGATCCGCGCTCTGGAAGTCACCCTCAAGTCGGCGCAGCCCTTTTCAGCGCTGCGCCGGCGGACACCCCCGCCCGTCCGTGGACGGAGCCTCCGTCTGACTATGGATCGCGCCGCGCTCTAACAACGTGCCGACACGCGCGT
>CBFCZM010000323.1:0-3772 GCA_965602565.1 uncultured Anaerolineae bacterium | reverse complement strand
TGTGAAGCGCCACTATCTCAGGGATGTCGGGCGCACGTACGCGGACGACGGCGAGGCTGCCTTCATGTTGGCGTACACCTATGATCGTCTGGAGCTACAGCACAGCCGATCCACGCTGCGCGCACGCTTCCGTCTGATGCGCGATCTCATTGCCAACGCCGAAGCCTATGGTGTGGGGGAGCCGGTCGAGCGCCCGGGACGAGTGTTGCTAATTCGGGCGGAGGATGATGGTGAGTTCTCCCCTGACGCGCAGGCGGCGCTGTGCGACACGTACCCCGGAGCGACCGTCAAGGTCTTCCCATCGGGCGGACACGACGTCCGGCTGCACAACCGCAAGGCCTACGACGAGGTTCTCCTTGGTTTCCTGAGGGGCTGAACTGCCGATCTGTGCTGTGACAGTGAGAGAGGGGAGGGCTCCCGGCGCCCTCTTGTGATGGGTGGCAGCCTCTGGTACCCACCCGGGGTCCAGACCTGTGCTGTTACTGCGTCAGATCGGCGATGTGCGCCGAGGCCCCTGAGCGGTGAGAGTCCTCCGGATCAGCCAGTTGCAGGTAGACACGCAGATCGTCCACGGCAGCCGCAGTGTCTCCCATCGCCTCGTGGGCGTAGGCGCGGCTGAAGTAAGCGAGTGCGTTATCGGGTGCCAGTGCCACCGATCGATTGAGATCCTGGAGCGCCGGCTCGAACTGCCTGATGCTTAGCTTGACGCCGCCGCGACGCCGGAGAATCTCGTGGGGCGCAATGCTGCTGGCGTCGGTTGCGAGGTCCAGGGCCTTGGTGTAGCAGCGCAGCGCCATATAGAACTGCCCCAGGCGCTCGTAGGCGCGTCCGCTCTCATAGGCGGTCTCGGTCAGCCAGGGTGGGGCATCAAAGCGACTGGCTTCGGCTGCCAGTGCCATCGCCCTTTCGAGGCTGCGCACGGCACGTTGCGAGCGGTTGAGTCTTGCGAGGCTGAGCCCTCGACCGGCATAGGCCATCGGTGACCTGGGTCTCCGGCGGATGGATCTGGCGAATGCGCCGCCGGCTCTGCGGTATCGGCCGGCCTGGTAGAGCTCTTCGCCGCGGTCGCAATACCACTTGGCGGCGCGTCTGTTGGGCAAGTACCGTGCGGCGTTCATGGCAGGCTCTTTTCGCTATCGCCCGTGGGCCGATGGTATCCACGGATCTGCCGCGGCGTCCTGAGCGTAGCGCGGACCCACATAGTGGTGGGTCGATCTGAGAAGCGAAACCGCACAGCCTGCGGAGTTGCTGTGCGGCCTCAACCATCGATCAACACTGCGGAAACGGCTTGCTACCTGGCAAGAAACCTCGCCTCGCAGTTCGCCCGGACCAGATAGGCCCCCAGGCTATCTACCTACCAGCGGGTGGGGCTGGGGGTGCCGGAGCTAGGACCTGAGTCCAAGGCCAGCACATTGGTGGCCTTGGGGCCTTTGGTGCCCTGTTCCACGGAGAACTCGACGCGCTGACCTTCGCGCAATGAGCGGAACCCTCCGCCTTGTACGTCCGAATAGTGGACGAAGACATCATCTCCTGCTTCTCTCGAGATGAAGCCGAAGCCCTTGGAATCATTGAACCACTTGACGGTACCAGTTTCTCGTTCGCTCACGTCTCTACTCCCTATACCACTAGAACACTCAATGCTAATGCAACGGCGTGCCGATGGAGGCAATACGGCTAGCCCGCTCCGCAGACCTGGGGTCACACGTAGGTGCAAGTCATCACACGCGTTGCTGATACCATATATACTACCATAAGTCTCTAGCGAATGCAATGTGAGCTTACATCATATTGGCATAGCAAACATCGATTCCTACGCCCGTGTTGACACGCACAGGGGGGCAACTAGAATAGCATCCATCATATCGAACTCGGAGTTGCCCTATGGTGAGTGAGACCAACGCCGCGGCCCCCTCGTGGTCGCGGCGCCTTCTGATCGTTGTGTTGCTGCTGCTCGGGGTGCTCCTGCGGTGGGCGGCGCTGGCCCCGATGAGCACGACGATGCTGCACTATGATGAGGCCTTCAACGCCGTCGATGCGCTGGGGCTGATGCGCGATTCACGGCTGACCCCGTTCCTGGCCGGCAACTTCGGGCGCGAGAGTGGCTGGGCGTACTGGCTCATCCCGTTCCTGGCCACGCTGGGGCGTGGCGTGTTTGCGATCCGGTTTGCCGCGACCGTGACCGGGCTGTTGGCTGTGGTGGCGACGTATCGACTGGGGCGCGAGCTGTTTCCCTCTCGGCCCACGCAGCGTGTGGCCATCTGGTCGATGGGGAGCATCGCCGTGCTCTACTGGCACGTGCATCTCTCTCATCTGGCGCTGCGCGCGAATCTCTTCATCCTGGTCGGCACGGTGGCGGCGTCGCTGCTGCTGCGGGCCTACCGTAGAGACCGGCCGGGGTTGTGGGTGGCCGGTGGTGTCAGTCTTGGTTTGCTGGTGTACACGTACTATGCCTCGGCTGCCTGGGGCGGTTACGTCGGTTTGCTGCTGCTCGGGGTCGTGGCGATGGATCGCCGACGGCGCCGCGGTGCCCTGATGGCACTGGCTTGCGCGACCCTCGTGGCGGCACCGATGGCCCAGTATGTGGTCGCGAATACGGGCCAGGTCCTGGAGCGTTCGACCACGGTCTCAAGTGTGGGCGCAGCCGCTCTGGTAGCCAATACGAAGGCGTGGGGCCGTGCGCTGTTCCAGGCCGGCGATCCGAACGTGCTTTTCAACCTACCGGGGCGCCCAATCCTGGATCCGCTGCTGGGCCTGCTGGCTGTGGCCGGTGTGGGAGGGCTCATCCTGAACCGGCGTTTGCGGATGCAGGGCCTGTTGATCCTGGGCCTGGCTGTGTCCGCGCTTGTGCCGTCGCTCTTCAGCAACTTCGCGCCGCACTTCCTGCGGGGCGCAGGGTTTGTCGTGCCTCTCTGTCTGGTGTTGGGTGCCGGTGCAGATACGCTTTCGTTGGTGCTGGGGCGGTACGGACGGCTTGCCGGATCGCGTGCACTGCCGGTGCTGGTGCTTCTGGTCGCGGGGATCGTCACGGGGCGGGATTTCCATGGCCGCTGGCTGACACATCCTGAGACCTTCGTATCTATGGAGATGCACATCAACGAAGCTGCCAATCTGGTCATCGAGGAGACCGGACCGGATACCTTTGTCTACTTCAGCCCCTTCACGCCGGCGCATCCTGTGGTGATTCTGCTGGGCCAGGATCTGGCACCGCGCCCGGTCAGCGCGTTCAACAGCCACGAGTGCTGGGTGGTACCCGACGCTGCCAAATCCACTGACGCGGCCTATGTCTCTCTGACACCCTACGAGCCCAGCTTCGCAGATCAGCTATCGCGGTGGGCAGATGTGTCACTGCTCTACGAGGACGAGACGGACCTGGCGCCGCGTCCCCGCTACAGCGTCTTCGCGACGACACCGCAGATGCCCGACCCGGTGGGGCCGGTAGTGCAATTCGGGGACCAGTTCGAGGTGCGGCGATTGAGTCCGTTGCCGGAGACGGTGAGGGCCGGGATGGTCCTGACTGTGACCATGGGGGTGCGGGCACTGCGGACGCCGGAGATCGCCCCGAGCCTGTTCCTGCATCTCTACAGCATCCCGACGCCGTACGAAGGCGGCACGATGTGGTCGCAGGCCGATAGTCAATTGTGCACTAGCTATCCGGCACATCTATGGGGGCCGGAGGAGACGGTGATCCAAACCTTCACGCTGGCAGTGCCGGCGGAGGCGGCGGTGGGGGACTATGTGATCGGGATGGGGATCTATCCCTTCCCGGAAGGTG
>CBFCZM010000322.1:0-3838 GCA_965602565.1 uncultured Anaerolineae bacterium | reverse complement strand
TTGAGCTTGTCTTCGCTACGGGCCCCGGCCACGATCAGGTCCGGGTCGGGCACGAGGGTCCACCAGCCGTCGATTGCGGTTATGATCTCCCGAAAGCGGCGGAGGTCCTGTGCTCCCGGCGCGTCTATCCAATCACGCCAGCGCTCCGGCGCGGTCCAGGCATCGTTGTGACCGTAGACGTGGTAGCCTCCGGCAAGCTGAGTCCAGTAGGCCTGCTTGCGGATCTCGTGGGCCGTCTGCAGCCTGCCGAACTCGAGCCCCTCGTAGCCGCCCTCGGCCATCACGACGGGTTTGGCCGGGATCCGGTTGTAGTCCGCCATCACGGCTTCGCAGATGCGCTCGTAGTCGATGCAGGTCTGGATCATGTTGAAGGCCAGCCAGGGCTCCTCGTGGATGAAGCTCGACGAGGCCACGCTGGGGTCGGGATGCACGGAGATGAGGTGCGCGCCCCCGTCGCCCTCCCTGAGTCCGGCGGCGAGCTCCCGGCAGACAGGGGCGTAGGCCGGCTCCGCCCGCGGGTACATCGACCAGATGAGGTTCGGCACATCCCGGTATCGTTCCGCGACCCACCTGGCCCAGGCGCGGGCCTTCTCCACGGGGATTATGTCGCGGTGCCACTGGTGGTAGATGCCGACCACGAAGATCTGTCCGGTCTGCTCGCCCAGCCGGATCATCGCATCGATGTGCTCGAAGTAGCGCTCGTTGGGTTGCAGTGGATCGCCGTTGACCCACGGCGAGTCGCCCCTGACGTTGACGTACGATTCGGTCGTGTTGGGGTCGAGGTGGACGTGATCGACGCCCGTGAGCATGATCAGGATGACGTTGAACCCCTGGGCCTGCCGGATGCGCAGGATGGGCAACGCCGTCTCCGGGGTGAAGCAGCGGAAGAGCTCCCACAGCGTGTCGCCGAGCCAGAAGACCGGCGCTCCGTGGGAATCGACGAAGTAGCGGCCGTTGTCGCTGATGTCCATCGGACTGATGGGTTTCATAGAAGCTATGCTCCTCTCATACCGAGTCATGTGGCTCTCCGGACGCCGGCGTTGGCTCGGCCAACAGCGTTACCGCGGCGCATCAAGGCGTCAACATCACCTTGATGGCGCCCATCGAATAGTCCTGTACCATTTGGAAGGCCTCCTCGAATTGCTCAAAGGGGAGGGCGTGGGTCACAATGTCGTCTGCCGGAACCTGTCCCTTGAGCAGCATATCGATTGCAGGCGGGTAGCAATAAGGTCCAAGATGCGACCCGAGAATGTCGAGTTCCTTGGTGTCGCCAATGATCGTCCAATCGACCGTCACCGGCTCACCGAAGACGCTGAACTCCACAAATGTGCCCAGACGACGGATCATGTGCAGCCCTTGCGGCACCGACTCGATGTGCCCGGTGGCCTCAATGTAGACATCGCAGCCGTATCCGCCGGTCAGCTTTCTCACCTCGTTAACCACATCCACTTCCAGCGGGTTCAGAACCAGGTCGGCCCCGCACTTCTTGGCCACTTCCAGCCGGGAGGGCACCAGGTCAAGCGCGATCAGTAGCCCCGGGTTTTTCAGCCGGGCCGCGGCCACCATCCCCAGACCCAGCGAACCGCAACCGGAGATGACCACCGTGTCCCCAAACTCTATCTCTCCCCGCTGCACGGCGTGGATGGCGCACGCCAGCGGCTCAATGTAGACCGCCTGCCGGAGCGTGAGCGCGTCAGGAACGCGGTGATTGATGGCGTCGGCGGGGAAGCGCATGTACTCGGCCATCGCGCCGGGGGTCCGCTGCCTGAAGCCGTAGACGTCGTGTTTTCTGTCGCACATCCAGTACTGGCCCCGCAGGCAGAAGCGACATTCCCAACACGGCACAATCTGTTCGGAGACGGCCAGGTTGCCGATTTTCAGACCGTACTTCTCTGCCGCCTCTTCTCCCAGAGCGACGACCTCCCCCACGAACTCGTGGCCCGGAGTGATGGGAGGCTGGCAGTAGCCCTGGCGATCCTCATCCCCCCAGAAGAGGGGCGCGCCGCTGAGGCACTTGGCATCGCCCGCGCAGATTCCGGCCCCGAGAATGCGCACCAGCACTTCGCCGGGGCCCACTGTGGGCACAGCAATCTCCTCCAGCCGGTAGTCCTCGGGGCCGTAGCAGATCAGAGACCGCATGGTCTTGGGAAGATCGACGTGAGGTGCTGTCATGGTTCTCTCTCCTTCACTCTTGGGTGGCCAAAATGGCGGCACGTGATACCGAGATCTCGCACGATGTATGGTGTTGTGGGATGCTGCGGCAAAGCCGCTCTTCGTTCGATAGTTGAGTGTAAGGTATCTCTGCTCATAAGCCAAATGGGACCAGGGGAGAACCACAAGCGCGGTCTCGGTTGCATTCTGCGGCCAGGGCGACACAATAGGAGCAGGCGTCACCTAGCCGCAAAGAAGCCAGAGGGAGTGAACCGCCAAGAGGCCAAGGAAGCCAAGGGCCGGAGGGAAGAGGAACCGCCAAGAGGCCGGAGGGAGTGAACCGCCAAGAAGCTAAGGAAGCCAAGGGCCGGAGGGCAGAAGAACCGCCGAGAGGCCGAACGGAGTGAACCGCCAAGAGGCCAAGGAAGTCAAGGGCCGGAGGGATGGCGAACCGCCAAGAGGCCAAGGAAGCCAAGGTCAGAACCACAGAAAGGTTCATCGGGTGCCAGGATTGGCAGGAAAGGAAGGGCGATGATGGCCAGTGGACGGTATCGCGAGCCGGATGCGGATGTTGATGAACTGGCGCGGCGCGTGATCGGGGCGGCGATTGAGGTGCACCGTCACCTTGGTCCTGGTTTCTTGGAGAGCGTGTATGAAGAGGCTCTGTGTGTGGAGCTGGAGCTGCGAGAGATCCCTTTCGAACGGCAGCGGCCTATTGGTGTGGATTACAAGGGACACTCGGTGGGGCAGGGACGACTGGATCTGCTCGTGGGGGATAGGCTGCTGATCGAACTCAAAGCGGTGGACAGGCTTGCTCCCATCCACAATGCGCAAGTGATGTCCTATCTGAAGGCTACGAAGCTGCACTTGGGCCTCCTCATAAACTTCAACGTGCCGTTGCTCAAGGACGGTATCCGGCGCATCATCTGGTCCAAAGCGGAGTAGTGACTCCGCAAGCCCATATCACAGAATCTCACAGACTTGGCTTTCTTGGCCTCTTGGCGGTTTGCTGTGTTTGACCTTTGTCTCTTCGGAGTCGCGTGTCCGTGCGTCATCACCTGGTGTATAATGAGGGTGGACTGTACATATGGAGTAGGTGGATCAAGATGAGCAATGATACACGCAGAATCAATGTGACTTTCCCCGCGCAGCTTCTCGAGGAGCTGGATTCCATTGTCCCCGCCGGGAAGCGTAGCGACGTCATCGTCGAAGCGACGGCGGCCTATCTCAGCCGACTGCGAGTCTTGGCAGCTCTGAAGGAGACGGGCGGTGCGTGGCGCGACGAGGATCACCCTGATCTGGCGACACCTGAGGACGTTAGCCGGTGGCTCGACAGGCTGCGCGCGCCCTGGCGGCGCGTGCCGCTGCTGGCGGATAGGGAGTCGGGGCTAGCCTACGGGACATCGAGCGATGGAGAGCCGGTTGTCTGAATACTTGTTGGATTCCGATGTGCTCATTCAGCATCTGCGCGGACACGGGGCGACCACCGATCTGCTCACGCGATCAGCACTCAATGGTCCTCTGGGTATCGCTGCCATCTGCCGTACGGAGGTCATCGCCGGGATGCGCGACAAGGAGCGCGCGGCAACGATGCGTTTTCTTGATGCGCTGGCCTGTTACCCGCTTGACGCGTCGGTCGCCGATCGCGCAGGGGAACTTTCTCTTCCGCGCGCCGCCGTTTTTCAAG
>CBFCZM010000321.1:0-3858 GCA_965602565.1 uncultured Anaerolineae bacterium | reverse complement strand
CAGCGTGAAGAAACGAGTGTCGAGGCCGGGGTTCTCGGTTACGGCACGGATCAAGTTGGGCATATCCAGCCACGCCGATCCGTACCGTTGCTGGACGTAGCAGCCCAGCTGCGCACGGCGCATCGCGCCCTTGGCCGTGGTCCCCTCGTGGTCGCCGGTGATCCCCGCAGCCACAAACGCGTTCAGGCCCTCGTCAAGCGCCTGGCTGGCGTAGTGGCCCGTCAGCACCTGCCCGGCCTCCAGCGAGGCCTTCGTGATTGCGTGGACACCCGGATCTCCGTAGATCAATCCTGGAAAGTTCATCTGCTCGCCCTGCAGCGCCGCCCAGCCCTCAGCATACGCCGTTGTGACATCCTCCGCCGTGATTGTGGCGCCCGCATCTTCAAAGCCCGGGATCGAGGGCACGCAGACCGGCATCGCGACCAGCACCTTGAGGGGCAGTCCCTCAGCAGCATCGTGGAAGAGCTGCACGGCCTTGACGCCGAGAACGTTGGTCAGCTCGTGGTTGTCACACGCAATCGTCGTCGTACCGTGAGGCAGCACAGCAGCCGCGAAGTTGCGGACATCCACCATAGTGCTCTCCACGTGATCGTGGGTGTCGATGAACCCCGGAAGCACATATCGCCCGGCGGCGTCCACAACCTTGGTGGACGCTATCACCGGGATGTGACCGGCGTTACCCACCAGGGCGATCAGCCCGTGTCGCACGGCGATGTCTACGCCATCCTGGAGCTGGGCCGTGTTGACGTTGACGAGCCGGCCATTCTTGATGATCAGATCCGCCGGTTCGCGGCCCATTGCAGTCGCGACCACGTCTTGAGTCACTTGTGAGAGCTTGGTGCGCCGATGCACGTATCCTCTTGACATTCTGAGACTCCTTTCATCTCAAGCCATGGCCCAGGCCACGGCTAGATTCTAGGATAACTATACGCGCGTGCCGGGGACGTGCAAAGCGCCAGGCTCTCCAGGACTATCGCATTTGGCGTCAGCTTGCTGTCACGCGCCATCCTGAACGGGTCGTACGGGAACACTGCACTCAGGGGCCGTGACGGTGAAGGATCTCGTGCGGCAGAGCTGATGTCATGTCCGTGGCGCAGGATCCCGCCAGCTCTGCGAGTGCACGTGGAACGCCACCCTTACCATCTCGGCCTTCCGGTCTATACTACGGGCAATGACAGAAGCTACACAAGAGCACCCAATGATCGATACCCCAGAAGCACTATGGGAACCGCTGATTGCCGCTGTAGGCGCAACCAAGTACACGGTGACAGCAAGCGTGCTGACACAACTCATCACTTCGATGCGCGTCATGTCACCGTCGCTCCCCGGGAAGAGGGAATTCCTCTTGCCGCTGGATGCCACAGGACAACCCGTTGCCCTGCCCGCCGATTCCCTGGTATTGCTGCAGACGGCTCTCGAGGACACGCACAGCCTCCGCCGGTGGCTAAGACCGGTGACGTACCATAGCAAAGACACCGTCCTGATCGCACGCACGCTCTGTCACCGCATCGGCGTACGCCACGGCACGGTCGAGTTGATCCTGGACCACCCCGTCCGCCCGGACTACACGTTCCTGCAGATTCGCGGCTTCCACAAGGCGGATGCGCCAGGCGAATTCGATTCACCCTGTGCAGGACACGCGGTTGGCTGTGACACCATCGAGGCTTCGCTGCAGAAGGAACTGATCGAGGAGATTGGACTCACAGAAACCGACTTGACAGAGCTCCGGTGTGTCGGTCGATACGAACAGCGCGAAGCCACCAGCCGGACGGACTTCATCAACGTGGAGTACCGCACCGTTTTCCGTGCGCGGCTGAAATCCCAGAGCATGGCAGAGCTGCACTTTGCTGATGGTGAAGTGGCTGCGCTAACAATAATCACGCGCGATGCCCTGCACGAGCTGGTCTCGCGTCACCCGGACCGTGTGGCATCCGGCCTCCGCGGCACACTGCCGTGGTACAGCGCATAGCCCCCCGCTCCGAAGATAACCACCCACCGCATCACACCGCCCCAAGCCACAACGCTCACGCTGGAGCCCACTCCGGCGTTCTGTGCAGGCGCCGGACTGCGGCGCACATCGGACAGGCCCATAGGCCCGGGATGCGCGCGCTTTTCATGCTTGCGCGGTGTGCAAGGCGACACTAGATCCACGCTGCAACAATGCCGTACGGGCGAGGCATTCCCCAGAACCACCATAGACACGGCACAGTCTTCGCCCGTGGGATCATGCTGAGGGACAAACCGCCCTGATGGGAATGCCTCGCCCTCTGCGTGCGCGCGTCTGACTTCCGAAGATGACCCGAAACCCGCCGCTGCCAGTGTCAGACCCTGTCCGCATTGGGCTCCCGGAGTGCGGGAGTGGTCTCCCGCACAAGCGGCAATAGGGTCAGTATTCTGCGAGTAGGTGTGCCCCCATCAACCGCTCGCGCCGGAGATCACTCCGGCGTTCTGCTCGCGTCATCTTCGTCCTATGGCGCGTTAGGTAGTGAGTGCGATCTACTCCAGCTTACCGCCCGAACTCAGCGCATCGAGGATCTGGGGCCCTGCCGCAAGCACACCCTAGAACGCAGACCCATATCCAGGCTACCCAACTACGTTTCATTGCACACCTCCTGTGGTGTAGGGCGTTGCCATTCTAGCAGGACTAAATGACAGGTGTGTGACAGGGGGTCGATATTCCCATAAACGCAAACATGGTGTACAATACATGTAATTCCATTACGCAGAAGGGAGCACCTATGAACGAGGAAAACGTCCGCACCGAGGAGTTCAGGATCGACGGTGACCAGTTGGTGGGCAAGGTCAAGGAACTGATCCGCCAGGGCAACATCCGCCGGGTCGTCATCAAGAACAACCAGGGCCATCCTCTGGTCGATATCCCCCTCACCTGGGGCGTCGTGGGCAGTGTGGTAGCCCCACAGCTCGCCGCGCTGGGCGCCATCGCCGCCCTGGTCGGCCGTGCGACCATCGTGGTAGAGAAGGCGGTTGACGCCGAAGAGGCGAAAGCGGAAGTAACGGAGGCCGAAGAGTCGTAGAACGGCTTTGAGAGGGGCAGAGAATGCGCCCCATCTCTTCACGATGGGGAACACGCGACCGCTGGATCAGGCGCTGTCTGGTGCGGGAACAGGCTGGGTGCGATCCCAAACGGGGATCGCACCCAGCCTGTCGTGGGCGTGGTCGCTGGTCAGCGGAGCACCAGCGGCAGGAAGATTCGATGTTCCCTTACGGCTAGCATATAACTGGTGCCGGTGGTGGCAACTTCCGCGGTGAGAGTGTTAGCGATGGTGTCGCGCGTGACTGTCGGCAGCTTCAGCCAGGATCCTGTGCCCGCATCCCACGCATAGAGCGCCAGCTGGTCCTCCTGCGCGGTCAGCGCCAGCGAAGACCAACCATTGGAGGGGTAGGCGACGGTCACCAACAGGGGGGGCGAGAAGGTATTGTAGGCACTGCCCAGTAGGCTCGCGTCAAGGCCGAACCGGGGCGGTTGCGGCGGATAGGGGAATCCCGGCACGGGCACCGGAAGCTGCGGCGTGTAGGTGATGACCACGGACGGTGTACCGATCGGCAACGTCGTGCTGAGAACGTTGTCGGTGGTGGTGAAGGTGCCGCCGCCGCCCACGGTGGCTACGTCGACGACGACAACGGTCGTCGAAGCCGTCGCCGCGTTTACGGAGTCGGTAGCGCTGACCTGGGCAACGTACACACCGGCGCTCGAGTAGGTGTGTTGCACGGAGCTGCCGTTCCCGCTCGTGCTGTCGCCAAAGCTCCAGGCAAAGGTCACCGTCACGGGACTGGTGGCGGTGGCGGTCAGAGTGGTTGGGTCACCCATTGTGGTGGGGCCATCGTCGTGCGCCGTGA
>CBFCZM010000320.1:0-3886 GCA_965602565.1 uncultured Anaerolineae bacterium | reverse complement strand
ATGGCAGAGCTTCTGGGATAGCCGTGTTCTATCAGCTGAAGAGCAAACAGGACTGGTCAGGCAACATCCTGAAGGACGGAAGAACCCTCACATGTCGATTTGATGTCGGGGACCTTGAGCACTGGGAGACCTTCGCTCAGCCTTGTGTCTTGGTCGTGTGGAATGTGACTTTGCGAGAAGGTCGCTGGGTTCTGGTGGATGAGGCGATAGCTGATCTAGACAGACGATCGCCAAAGTGGAGAGGCAATACAACTACCACTGTTCACTTCCCTATGGAGAACACCTCAGACGAAGCCGGGCTCAAGATCCTGAGGCAGCGCATAGGTCACCGAATGCTTGACTTGATTGCTAAGGGACGATCGCTGGAATTCAGAGTCAAAGTAAGACTCGATGACTCTGAGCGGGGTCAGCTCACCAGGGCAGCATGGGAGAAGTTCGTCAAAGAGGGCGAAAGAGTCGAGCTTGTGGGGCCCGAGATTGCCTCGTTTGAGGGTCCCGAGTGGTGGATGCAATGGTTCGGCGACGAGATAGACCCAGAGAAGCAGATGCTGGTGGCGGAGAGCAAAGGATCTGACAAGATCCTTTCCGCTAGTATCTCAATGAACGGCAACAATGGCGTCACAGAGATTCGGCGCTATGTGGAACTCAAGGTCATACGCGCAGGATCGGACAGAATCCTCTTGTCGAATCAGCATCAGTCGTATCCCTTACACATCTGGCTTCCGATTGCGCGTTCGCAACGCACATTCACGGGGGCCCGTATAGAACTGACGGACACCGGTAGCGATGTTTGTGAGAGCCGCAGCTTGCTCAGGTTTATGTCGGCCCTAAGTTCGGGTGGGGTCCTTGCGCTCAACCTCGTCACCCTTGACTCCAAGAACTACTCTCTCCCGTTTCAGATTGATGCCACCGAAGACAGGGGATCTAGTCAGGAGCTAGACCTCTTTGATAAGCTCTGCACGATACAGGAGAAGTCTGGGAAGTTACTGAGAATCCCCGGCCACGGCGTCACGCAGCCTGACTTTCACTACATCCCTCATCTATTGGCGGCGTACGGTACCGGCCAAGTGGAGGTGGCCGGCGGCACAGCTACAATCAGCGTCACAAAGCAGGGCCTGGAAGTTCTGGCAGACAAGATAGGCGAGGACAGCAAACCGTACTTCAGAGCGTTCGAGCCCGAAGCCGAGATCGAGTTCCTCAGTCAGAAGCTCAACCTTGGACCTGTCCAGATCCATATGCATGGAACCATCGATGCGGAAGCTCAAGAGTTGCGCGTTGTCGCCGAGGCGCTTGATCAGGGGAAGACCGCGGATGTACGTATCGTGGATGCTGACATCACCTACGAGTACCAGAACTACATTTGGCGATTCTGATGGGCTTCTCAGCTCATTCTCCGCACCAGTGATAGTGAATACGCACACGACCAATCGTTGTGTGCCGCTGGGGGGCGTTCCTTCCTGCAACTATGGCGCGGCACGGGCTCCACCGCCCTGCCTGGATTTGCACTAGGAGTCGTCTGGGAGTAGTACCGGCTGCTGCAGGATCGCTTCGCGTCAGGCTTCAAGGCGGAGGCGCACCTACTGTCCCGCTGCACACTCCCCGGCAGCAGGTGCGCCAGTTCGCCATCGCGCCACCCGCCGGCAACAGCAAACGAAGCTAGACGTCACCTTGTATGCCAGCACGCCCAGAGGGATCTGCCCCCCACCCACTACAATAGAACCGCGGTGCGTGGCCAATTGCGCCGCGGGCACAGGTTGTCGTTTGCACAGCACACGGCAGAATCCCGCCGCCCGGGTCCCCACGAAGATCGAACCCAGCCGTCAACCCCTCAGATTGACACAACCAGGTTATCTGCTACGGTTGCCCAACCGATATCCCTCCAACAGAATGTGACCTGCCGATGCTCAATCCTGCTGACAACTCACAGCCACGCCAAGTTTCATCAAGACGGGTGCTGATCCCTCTGGGCATCGCGATATGTCTCTCCCTCTTCGGTGATCTCTCGCTCTACGCCGTGCTGGCCGGCCAGGCCGACGTTGTCGGCCTGAGCCTCGCCGCGGTGGGCATCATGCTGGGCGTCAACCGCCTGATCCGCATCCCGCTCAACCCGTTGGCGGGCGCGTTCTTCGATCGTTTCGGTCGCCGCCGTTTGTTCCTGCTGGGCATGGCCATCGGCGCCCTGTCCGTGGCAGGCTTCGGCATCGCCCGAGGTTTCTGGCCGTTCCTGCTGACCCGCCTGGGTTGGGGCGTCGCCTGGACCCTGATCAACGTCGGCGGCATGACGATGGTCCTGGACATCAGTACGCCCACGGACCGCGGCCGTCTCGTGGGCACCTACAGCATCTTCGGTCTGCTGGGGCTGGCGCTGGGGCCGCTCGTTGGCGGGGCCTTGGTCGACACACTGGGATTCCAGCCGGCCATGATCATCTGTGCCGGGTTGGTCTTCCTCGGCCTGCTGGTAGTCGCCTTCGCATTGCCCGAAACCGTTCGCCGGGAAGGATCTGGACCCGCCGCCGGCGCAACGCAGCCGCACGTCCCCCGCTCACCACGGGATTGGCTGCGTCGTGTTCGATACGGGATACTGGGTAATCGGCAGTTGCGGACAACGTTCAGTCTGTACATGATCACGAAGCTGGCCGGCGAAGGCATCGTTCTCTCGACCGTCAGTCTGCTGCTCCAGCAGAGATTCGGCGGGGTCATCAGTCTGGGGACCTTGTCACTCGGCGTGGCCACCGTGAGTGGGCTGATCCTGGGCTTGCGCTCGCTGCTTGCAGGCATCACCGGGCCCGTGGCCGGACACCTATCCGACGGCAGGCGCGGACGCGGTCCCATCATCCTCGCCAGCCTGGCCCTGGGGATGATCAGCTTCACGCTGCTGGCCTTCGCCTACACACTGCCCGCGATTGTGCTGGGTGTCGCACTCAGCTCGGTGAGCGGCGGTGCCGCGATCGCCTCGCTGGCTGCCCAGATCGGTGATCACACAAGGCCCGGCCAGGAAGGCACAGTCATGGGCGCCTACGCCACCGCAGGCGATATCGGCAGCACAGCAGGACCCTTTCTGGCTTTCACCCTCGTCTCGCTCACGGGCCTGCGCTGGGTCTACCTGATCTGTTCGCTGGCCTTCATCGGTGGGCTGGCGCTGACATCACTGAGCCGACCGACACCACGCCGGCAGAATCCATAGAGGCGTCCCGGAAGCAACGGCAATCAGTACTGTTTCAGGTTCACGAACGCCACCTTCCAGGTAGATGACATGCTCGCCTACGCACGCATGCGCGCACGCCGCGCCCACAAGAATGCAGGTCACGTCTCGGGCCTAAAGGCCTGGCTGCGGGCCTTAGGGCTTTCCTCGAACCGCGATAGCTCGTATACGTCGAGCGCCCGACCATCTGCTCGACACTACAAGGCGCCAACCTCGAAGGTGACTCCCTTTCAGTGATCTCATCTGCCTCAGCGCTTCAGCGATTCAACGCCCCACGGCGATCCCAAGACTCAGCGGCTCAGCAAACCGAAGCTACACATCCCCCACATCCCGGTACCGATGAGCCTCGTAGTCAAACCACTGCCCCTCGAACGAGCGGATCAGGGCGGTGTAGACCCGGATTCGCAGCAGGTTCTCGCCCACGCGAAGGACGGAGGTCGGGACCTCAATCTGGCGGGGCTCCCACAGCACAGGCAGAGTGTCGCTGTGGTCGATCGAGACGTCGGCAGCCTCGTGGAGGGCTCTGGGGTCTCCAGCGCGACGAGCGTCGTCTGTCCCTTGGGAACGGCGGGCAGAGTGAACCGCATCGCATAGTCCACCACCCCGGCGCGGTCTCATCGACGTAGATCGACCGGATCGTCGTGCCGGACTTGTCGCCAAACCGCGCGGAGTATCGCTCGTGGG
>CBFCZM010000319.1:0-3897 GCA_965602565.1 uncultured Anaerolineae bacterium | reverse complement strand
AGGAGTGAAGCATCACTTTGACGTCTGCCAGCTCCCTGGCGCGCATCCACATCGCACGGTGGCGGGGAAAGAACATCTCGTGATACATCTTCGGCGAGATCTGCGGTCCACGCTGCATGCCCAAGTCATCGCCAAACATGATGATATCGATATAGGGGCCGACGGCGGAGAGGAACCTCTCCAGGTTCGCCAGATGCATCTCGGTCAGCTTGTCCAGGAAGCGGTGCATGCGCGCCGGCTCCATCGCCAGGCGCATGA
This sequence comes from uncultured Anaerolineae bacterium, assembly GCA_965602565.1. Taxonomy (GTDB): domain Bacteria; phylum Chloroflexota; class Anaerolineae; order B4-G1; family SLSP01; genus PWVB01. Next base: position 3,639 of record CBFCZM010000319.1, on the reverse strand, counting down.
GGAAGTTGTCCATCCGGAACAGGAACTGGCCCCACTCCATCAAGTTACCGCCGAACAAGCCGATGATCGCGCGATCCGATGAGGCCCGGAAGCGCTTCGCTCCTTCAGCCAATTGCTGCAGGCCGGCGTCATCGAACCCGATGGGTGCAGGTGGCGCGCCCAACGTTGCCCACATCACCTTGTCCATCGCAGCAGCAAGATCAGAGAAATCACCGCCGCCCTCGTCAAGCCAGGGGAAACACATCTGCTCGAAGTAGAGGCTACCCCCCTTCTGGATAGCTATCAGCGTACCAGCAGGATCGAGGATCTGCCAGTCGTCGCCCACCTTGACAGGCTTGATGTAGGCCGGGATCCTGCAGGCCGTGCCATCGGGCAAGACCCAATCTCGCCAGTCCTCTGGATTCCGCGCAAATCCACGGCCCATCTCGATCACATCCACATTGAAGCGCTCCAGGACCGGTGGCTCCACAATCGCCAACTGCTGGACGAAATCGTAGACGTAGATATCGCCGGATGTTAGTCCCAGCTGCTGCTTCAGCTTGTTGTACGCGATCGCCATGATCCCCGAGGATCGGTGCCCACCGAAATCAACCGGGATGCGGTCGGGCTCCTGGTGGTTTACGGCTCGCATCACTCTCTCGCGCGACGTCGTCATCACAACCTCCGCTTACCGAAATATGTAGGGCAATCCCTGGACCCGGCTAGTGAATCGCACCGTGGCGAGCCGCCAGCGTCTGCACCAAGGTCAAGCCCAGTATCATAAGCTGCCCTGCCGCATAGCCTGCCACAAGCGGGACTAGGTGCGTATGATCCAAATCCAGCGCCAGCCAGATCGCCAGGAAGACATAGATACCGAACAGCAATTCCCCAACCCACGTCGCGCCGGCACGCGGCCTGTACGCTGATGTCTGCCAGCGGCCGGACCGGCCGTGAATCCGGTACTTGGGTGTCCGTACGAACAGCCCACCCCAATGCCGGAGCCCATCAAGCACAGCCAGCGTCAGGCTCCACGCCATACCGAGCCATAGAAACATCAAGGCCGGATACACCAGAATCCGGCGTGGCCAGTCGCGGTAGAGGTACATCTGTCCCAGCACGTACAACACCGGCGGTATCGAGGCCAAGCCACCCAACCAGAGCGAGAAGGCGGAGAAGTGTGGATCCGTCAGCACCATCGGCAGGGTCAACAAGATCATCACCAACAGCAGTGGTTGGTTGTAGTAGCCACTCAAATGCAGTAAGGCCATCGCCTTCTGCCAGAGACTGAGACGCCGGGAGCGCACGATCGGTCCGGCCAACTTCCGCAGACACTGAGACGCTCCCTTGGCCCATCGTGATTGCTGCGCCTTGAAAGCCACGACGAGCGGGGTCAACTCTGCTGGCGCGACCACATCCGGCAAATAGAGCGCACGCCATCCTGCAAGCTGAGCGCGGTAGCTCAGGTCCAGATCCTCCGTCACGGTGTCGGCAGTCCACCCACCCGCACCCTCAATTGCAGCTCGTCGCCACACCCCGGCGGCGCCATTGAAATTCATCAGCAGCCCTGAGCGGTTCCGTGCCAGGTGTTCCACCGTGAAGTGCGCGTCGAGTGCAAGCGCCTGGATACGTGTTATCAGCGAGTACTCAGCATTCAGATGCGTCCACCGCGCCTGCACCATGCCCAATCCCGGGTCCGGCAGGAAGTGGGGAACGGTCCTCCGCAGAAAGTCCGCGGCCGGATTGAAATCCGCATCGAAGATCGCCACAAACTCGCTACACGCTTGAGCCAGGCCCGCAGCCAACGCGCCGGCCTTGTATCCCTCGGGTTCTGCACGACGGATCTCCTGTATGTTGAGACCGGTACGTTGCAGACGCAAGACCTCGGCCGTCACCACGGCGGCGGTCGCATCTTCGGAGTCATCCAGGATCTGGATCTCCAGGCGGTCCCCGGGCCAGTCCAGTGCAGCGACAGCCTCAATGATCTGATGCGCTACATGTTGTTCGTTGCGCAGCGGAACCTGAACGGTGACGGACGGCAGCTCCCCATCCGGAATCACCGGTAGCTGCGGAGAGGGATCGCGGCGATGGATGAGATACAGAACGATCAGGACCACAGCCTGCGCCGCACACGTCGCCAAGCCAAGCAGGGTTGCCGTATAGAGCACGCGCACGAGATGCGTCATCGCAGCCATCCGGTGGCTGTGGCACGGACCCAGCTCTCGCCGTTGCCCCTGTCACTGAGGAAGAGTCCGAAACCGGCAAAGCGCAACCGCATCCCCTCACTCACCTGGCCGGCGGAAGCACACCACCGGCGATATCAACAACACCGTAGCCACACCCATCACCCCTGGACGGGCCACGGCAGAACCTTGCATCGCTCGGCCCAAGCGTCATACTGCGCGACCATGTCAGCGACCTGGGGCCGGTTCACCTCGCTCAAGTCGTTGAGCTCCGTGCGGTCCTCGACCATATCGTACAACTCCCAGTCCCCCGGATACCGGCTGACCAGCTTCCAGCGCCCATCGCGGACCGCGCGATTCCCCTCGTGCTCCCAGAAGACCGGCGCATCCCGAAGCCAGCCCCCGGCCTGGAACGCCGGCACCAGGCTCTCGCCCTCCAGCGGCGTGATCTCGTTCTCGTTGGCCACGGTGGGGTACGCCACACCGGCAGCATCGACGCAGGTCGCCAGCAGGTCGATGACGTGGCAGACGGTGTGCTCAATCCGCGAAGCCTGAATCACCCTGGGCCATCGCGCGATCAAGGGCGTGGAGATGCCACCTTCGTGCACCCAATGCTTGTAGAGCCGGAAGGGCGCATTCGAGGCATTCGCCCACGGCAGATCGTAGCTCATAAAGGTGTCCGGCCCGCCGGGGCGCACATCCACGTAGTTCCCTGTACGGATCGGCTTGCCATCGGGCGTCTGGGTGGCGTAGCGTTGGCACCAGCCATCCTCCTGCAGGAACTCGGCACATCCACCGTTGTCCGCCAAGAACAAGACCAGGGTGTTCTCCGCCTGGTCCAGCTCGTCCAGCTTGGCGAGGATCCGACCGATGCCCTGATCCATGCGATCGATCTGGGCGGCATAGACCGCCATCCGTATGTCCTCCCAGTCCTTGACCTTGACGTCCTCCCAGGCAGGGGCTTCCTCATCGCGGGGTGAGATATCCCAGCGCTCGCTGACCAGGCCCATCCCCTTCATCTCTTCGTGCCGGGCGGTCCGCAGTCCATCCCACCCATCGCTGCGGTAGCGCCCCTCGTACTTGGCAACATCCTCCGGCAGTGCGTGGAGCGGCCAATGCGGCGCCGTATAGCCAATGTAGAGGAAGAAGGGTGCATCCTTCTGCGCCGCCTCCACCATCATCGACACGGCGTGGCTGCTGATCTCGTCGGTGTAGTAGTAGTCGCCGAACTCAGCCGCTTCCGGTTCCACGATCGCATCATCCTCCAGCATCGAGTGCGGATGGAAGTAGCTGCCGGCACCGTCCAACGTACCGTAGTAACGATCAAACCCCCGCTGGCGCGGCGTCGGATGCCCGGGGCCGCCGGGATCCCAGGTGTCCGGGGCCAGAGCGTCATAGGCCCCGCCCACGTGCCACTTGCCCGACATCAGAGTCTGGTATCCACCTTCCTTCAGCGCCTCAGCGATGGTGACACAGTCAT
>CBFCZM010000318.1:0-3907 GCA_965602565.1 uncultured Anaerolineae bacterium | reverse complement strand
GTCACAGTACTCGGCAGTTCCCGTCTTGCCGGCGAGGTTGATCCCGATCTCGTCCAGCAGCGCGCGGCTACCCGTTCCTGTCTCGGAGACCGCCAAGTCAAGTCCTTCGCGCACGATCTGCCACACAGCCTGGTCAATCTGCAGGGTGTGGCTCACCACGGGACTGAAAGGGCGGATTATGTTCCCATCAGCGTCCTCGATATGGTGCACGACCTGCGGCCTGTGGAGCACGCCGCCATTGGCCACCACGGCCAATGCGTTGACCATCTGGAGGGGCGTCACGAGCACATCGCCCTGACCAATCGAAAAGTTGTAGGTATTGCCCGTCGTCCACGTCTCATGGTAGACCTGGCGCTTCCAGAGCGGCGTGGGAACCAGGCCTGCCGCCTCGCCGGGGATGTCGATGCCGGTTGGGCTTCCCAGGCCAAACTCGGTTCCGTAAGCCGCCAGACGGTCAACACCCAGGCCTTCGAACTCGGTTTCTTCCAGGCCCCCACCGACTTGGTAGAAGAAGATATCGCACGACTGAGCCAGCGCATCGACCACACTGAGCGGGCCGTGGCCATGGCCATTCTGGAGCTGAATCCAGCAGTAGAAGGGTTGGGCGAGCGACGCATCGTCAGGCGCAAACTTGTTCGGAAGCAGCATCCGACCGGGACAATTGAGTGTGGTATAGCGGTTGATGACGCCCTCTTGCAGCCCCGCAGCGGCTGGGATGATCTTCATTATAGAGCCCGGCGCCACCTGATCAGCAATCGCATGGTTGAGGAACGGGAAGTGCGGGTTGTCCAACAGTGCCTCATACGCGTCCTCATCCAGCCTCTTGCTGAACATGTTGTTGTCATAGGTGGGCAGGCTGACCAATGCCAGCACCTGGCCGTCACGCGGATCCAGGACCACGACAGCCCCACGCTCGGACCCAACCTCTGCCATCCCCCGGAGCAGGGCTTCTTCGGCCACCGCCTGCAAGCGCATATCCAGCGTCAGATGGACATTGTCCCCAGGGCTGGGTGGGGTCTCACTCAGGATCGCCAATTGCTGTCCCAGCACGTCCTTCTCAACCAACTGCCGTCCGGGAACGCCGCGGAATTCTTCCTCCAGCTGGGCCTCCACGCCGGCATAGCCAATCCGATCCACGCTGGCATTGTAGCCCTTCTGCTCGTAGGTCTCGACGCTGTCCGGCGGAATCGGTCCAAGGAAGCCCAGAACCTGGGAGGTGAGGGCACCGTAGACATACTTGCGCCGTGAGACAGTCTCGATGCCGATGCCCGGCATTGTGACGCTGCTCTCTTGGGCGATCAGTAGCGCGAGATCGCGATCGATGTTCTCATCCACGACAATCGGCGCATAGGGTTCCAGCCACCGCACCGCGTCGACCGTCTCCAGCAAACCCGGGGCCGGGGCCTCTCCGTACGGCGGGAAGCCCGCACGCCCAATCGCGCTGATCTCGCCCCGATACCCCGGCTGGTCAAAGCCCTCGGTCGTGCTAAAGGGAATGACCAGTAGGTGCGCGAGGCGCATCAAGATCTCGCGTTCCCGGTCAGGGTCATCCGGCAGCTCACCCGGTGTGATGGTCACATTGTAGGCGGGCACGTTGCGGACCAGAGTATCGCCATCTCGATCGTAGATCACGCCCCGGGGCGGGCTGATCGTAACCAGACGGCTCTGCTGCTCCTCCGCCCGAGCCAGCCACGAGCCACCCTCAAGAAACTGCAGCTGCCAGAGTCGAATGGTATAGAGACCCAGAACAAGCAGGATCACCCACCCCAGAAGGGCAACACGCGGGGATCTGATGAACCAGGATGGCCTTGATGCACCATCATCAGTGGACTTGCGCCCCTCACGGCGGCGATCAGCCAACCCTACCATCTGCGAGCCAAGCCAGTGGCTCATTGCGCAAACCCTCCCAGCTGCGTGCGGGAGCGCTGGTGGAACCAAACCAGGAAAGTGAAAGCGAATGGGGAGAGGAGGAAATTGAGCACAACTGCCGGGAGTACCACTGTCTGGAATCCGCGGGCGAAATCCACCCCGTATCCCAGCAGAATCATCAACGCCAGGAGGATCAAGTGGCCCAGAACCGTCCCCAGCGGCGACATCAGCGCAAGCCGTACAACGGTGGGACCCAGGGCGTGGATCCAGGGCTGCCCGGTCAGGAAACCGACGATGGTCAACGATAGCGTCCAGAGCCCGAAGGTGCCTCCCGATAGCAGATCACAGCAAATGCCGCCGACGAATCCCCAGACGGCACCCCCCCTGGGTCCGCGAATGACTGACCACGTCACAACCAGGAGCAGCACCAGATCCGGACGTCCACCCAATACCTGGACGTCCTGCAGCCACGCGCTCTGCACCACGGCCGCGACGAGGAGTATCGGGATGCCGTAGTAGAGGCTCATGGCGTGGTCAGTTCTTCCAGATCCGGCTGTGGGAAGTCCGTGATCACCAGAACCGTTTCGATGCGGCGGAAATCAATAGCCGGACGGATCACGGCCTGCTGGAACAGATCCGACTCCAGATAGGTAACGGACTCAACCTGGCCCAGGATTAGCCCGCGCGGCAACACGCCGCCGATTGAGGACGTGATGATCGTCTCACCCTCGGCGACTTCCTCATCCGGGAGGATGTTGGTCATCAGCAACTGCCCCTCCTCGGTTCCCTCCGTGACTCCCATCACGCGTGACTGCTGCAGCATCGCCGCGACGGCGCTGGCCGGGTCATTGATCAGCTGAACGTAGGAGAGGTAGGGCGAGGTACGCGCAATTCGACCGATCATCGCCGCGCCGCCGGTCACTACCGGCATGCCCACGGCCACGCCATGCTGCGAGCCCACATTGATGATAACGAAGCGGAGATAGGGGTTGCTGTCCTGGCCCACCACTTCGCCGCAGGGGAAGGTCGTGCAGCCCTGTTCTACTACGTCAGCGCCCGTGGAGCCATAGGTGGGGTTCTCTTGGTGGAAGCCAAGCTGGCGCCGCAGCTCTTCATTCTCCGCCTGGTATTCTCTCAGACGGAAGTTCTCCTGAACAAGCGCTTCGTTGACAGACTCAAGCTCAGCCACTCGCTGCTGTAGCTCAACAACATCGCGCGTTTTGCCCGTCACCGAGCCCACACCCTTGACGATCACCGAAACCGCGCGCTCGAGCGGTGCGACAACGAAACTCAGCAGTCCTTCTGCAGGTCCGAGAGCACCCGACTCACTGAGAACAATGAGAGCGAGGGCGAGGATGAGTAACACCCAGGCCAACCAGGGTCCGCGGTCGCGCTTCATTGAGCACCCTCAACGCCGCCCCCCCATCTGAACGGCAGATCTCCCGTTGACACGCGACGATGCCCAGTGATCGCTACCAGGAGGCAGAACCGCCGGGGCGCCAGCTGTCATCGGAGGACAGCGTCGCCCGCAGTGCATCGAAGTTCTCCAGTACCAGGCCCGCGCCGCGGGCCACGCATGTCAGAGGATCCTGGGCCACCCAGGCCCGGATGTGCGTTTCTTCGCTGATGCGTTCCGCCAACCCCTGGAGCAGGCCACCACCACCGGCCAGACAGATCCCCGTCTCCATCAGATCCGAGATCAGCTCTGGCGGTGTCTCCTCCAGCGTATCACGTACCAGATCGACGATGACATTGGTGGAACGGCTCAAGGCCTCGCGGATCTCGATACTGCTGATCTCGATCTCCTCAGGCAGGCCCGTGATCAAGTTGCGGCCACGCATTGCCATCGTGCGCTCTTCAGGCAGGGGATAGGCCGATCCGATGTTGATCTTGATGCGCTCGGCCATGCGCTCGCTGATGGCGAGGTTGTACTTCTGGCGGGCGTACTGCACGATATCCTCATCCAGCTCGTCACCGGCAATTCGCAGACTCCGGCTGACGACAATGCCCTTCAAAGCGAAGACGGCGACCTCAGTCG
>CBFCZM010000317.1:0-3913 GCA_965602565.1 uncultured Anaerolineae bacterium | reverse complement strand
CCAAGAAGATGTTCACGCAGCTGGCCGCCGCCGAACAGCGGCACTTCGAGGTGCTGATGCAGCGATATGAATCCCGCTTCAGATACCCAAGGTAGACGCCCCGATACTAGCTGTCTGTCTCCATCGCCCAGATCCACCCACAGAGCCCTCGCATTGAGGGCTCTGTCCGACACACAGCCAGTACTCGGAGTCTCTCCAAGCAGCAAACGTGGAGACCTTACCGTTGGTCGTTTCCTGTCAAATAACGTGGAGCCGAGTAAGCGTGAGCAGTATGGCTAACGCATACCTGATCAGTAGCCATGCCCGAATTGCCGGAAGTTGAGACTATCGCGCGCAAGCTGGCCGTTGAGGTCCAGGGTCGCACGATCACCGATGTGGATGTTCTGTGGCAGCGCACCGTGGACCGGCCCGGCGTGGCGGCGTTCAAGGATGCACTGACCAACGTCTCTATCGATCGCGTGCGGCGCCGCGGGAAGTTCCTGGTGATGGGCTTGAACTCGGCCCAGTTCCTTCTGGTACACCTGCGCATGAGTGGGCGTTTCTCGATCCAGCCCATCGGGCCGGCACAGCCCGCAGGCACCTGCCGGCCCACGCGAACGGACGCCGACACGCACCCGCACGCGCGACTAAGGTTGAGGCTGGACGACGAGGATTGGCTCGTCTACGTGGACCCGCGGAAGTTCGGGCGCTTCTACCTGGTCGACGATCCCCAGGAGATTGTCGGGGGCCTGGGACCCGAGCCCTTGGACCCCGCGTTCACCGCTCAGACACTGCACGCCAACCTGGAAGACCGGCGTGGCGAGATCAAACGCTTGCTGCTCAACCAGCGGTTCATCGCCGGCCTGGGCAACATCTACGTCAGCGAGGCACTGTGGCAGGCGGGGATTCATCCCCGGCGATCTGCGGGCTCACTATCTGAACACGAATCCCACCGGCTGCATCGCGCCATACGGGATGTGCTCGCGCAGGGCATCCAGAACGGTGGCACCAGCCTGGAGGATCGCCAGTACATCTATCCGGACGGCGGCACCGGCAATCACCAGTACCATCTCAACGTCTACGACCGCGCAGGAGAGACATGCCCACGCTGTGGGTACATGCTAGAGCGCATAGTGCAAGGGCAGCGGAGCACCTATCTGTGCCCGGTCTGCCAGCCGAGCCCTGAGTGACCATAGTGTCGAATCACAATACAGTAAGGAGATACCCAATGGAGACCATGAAACTGAAGATCAACGGTATGAGCTGTCAGATGTGCGTCAAGCACGTCACCCACGCGCTGCAGGGCGTGGACGGGGTCACCGACGTCGCAGTAGGCCTGGATGCAGGCACTGCCACCGTGACCTTTGACCCCACTAAGGCCGACCTGGTGGCCTTCACCGCCGCTGTAGCCGAAGCCGACTACGAGGTGCCGGGGTTGGCGTAGGAACAAGCCCTCACCTCACACAACAGCCCCGCCACCACCGCAGCACGCTCCGGCAGTGACGCGATCTCAATGGTCTCGTGCTCGGCGTGTGCCCCATCGCCGACAGCGCCAAGCCCGTCCAGCGTTGGGATGCCCAACGCCGATGTGAAGTTGCCATCGCTGCCCCCACCGGAGGAGCCTTCCTCCAGGTCAAGACCCATCTCCTGCCCAACCCGCCGCGCGACCTCGAACAGCGCAGCCGTGCCGTCCGTCCGCTCCAGGGGCATCCGTTCGAAGCCCCCGCTGACGACGACCTGCGTCTTGGGGTCGAAGGGCTGCAAGCCCAGGATCACGGCCTCGATCCGCCGGGCCTCCTCCTGCGTCCACGCTCGGGTATCGACCTCAGCCCGGGCACAGGCCGCGACCACGTTGCTGCGGGTGCCGCCCTCGATAACGCCCACGTTGACGGTGGTGCCCACCCCGTAGTCCGTGAAGCCCTGCAAGCGCAGGATCTGGCGCGCCAGCTCCTCAGCCGCGCTCACGCCCTCCTGCGGCGCCGAGCCGGCGTGCGATGCCAATCCGGTCACCTCTACTGTGAACCCGCCTACGCCCTTGCGGGACGTCTTGAGCGCTCCACCCGGCACCGCCGGCTCCAACACCAGCACATAGGCTGCCTCAGCCGCCTCCGACTCAATCAAGGCCCGCGAGGAGCCGCTACCGATCTCCTCATCGGCGTTGAGAACCAACACGACGGGCCGCGGCAGCACCAGGCCAACATCCCGAATCGCCCGGATCGCGAACTCGGCGATCACCAGACCGCCCTTCATGTCATAGACGCCGGGGCCTGTCGCGCGCCCCCCATCGACCGTGAAAGGCTTGCGGTCGAGTGTGCCCACAGGCCAGACGGTATCGAAGTGCCCCAGAATCACCGCCGGGGGCCTTGCGTTCGCTTCGGGCGATGTGCTGGGGACGAAAACACGCACGTGGTTGCCGCGCTCGACGTTTTCCACAATGCGCACCTCGGCGCCAAGACTGCGCCACCGCTGCGCGAGAACCTCTGCCAGCGCGTCGAGACGCGCCTTGTCCGTGCTGGGCGATTCGTGATTGACCAAGTCTGCAAGCGACGCGAGTATCTCACCCTGATGTGCGTCCAGATAGCGACGTAATGCTTGGATATCCATTGGGCCTTCCTCTGGACTTGCTAGCGTGTGTACGCTGAGACATCTGCGCCTAGCTCAGCACAAGGTCGTCACGACGCGCGATCCCGGCTGAGTCAAGCCCGTGGGCCGCCATCAGATCGCGCGCAATCTCCGCCAGCGCCTGGCCGGTCTCCGGATGGATGTAATGGGGCGCCACGTCGGCAAGGGGCACCGCCACGTGCGGATACTTCAGGATGTCCGGATCCGGGATGTGACGCGATGCCAGATCCAGTACCTCGTGGTTGAAGAGCGCGATGTCCAGGTCAATGGTGCGCGCAGCATCCTTGTCCTCGGTGCGCACCCGTCCCAGAGTATGCTCTATCGGCTGCAGCACGCCGGACTTCAGTGCATCGGGCGGCAACGATGTCTCGATCAAGACCGCCGCGTTGAGGAAACTCGCCTGGTCCACCGTGCCGACCGGCGCCGTCTCATAGACCGGAGACACTGCCACCACTGAGACAGCATCGTGTGCGCGCAGCTGAGCAATAGATGCCTGCAGATTGGCCACAGGGTCAATATTCGATCCCAGTGTCACGAGGAAGCGGTTGGGTTGCCCCGCCAGATCCTCCCGGGTGCGTTCGATCTCAACCCCGACGGAACGCGCAAACCGCAGCGCCCCGGGCTTCTCCACCCGCACCCGCGCAACCTCGACGCGCGGATCGGCCAGACAGAGCGTTGCGATCTCCGCCGCCAGGCGCTCGACCAGGAAGAAACTGGACGCCTCGACCATCCGGATCACGCGCTTGGTCAGCGTGCGGTAATTGACGGCGTCTCTGATATCATCCGATCGACCTGCTGCCGAGGTGTCCGCAAAGAGCGTGATGTTGATCAGGACGTCTTGTCGCTTCTCGCGCTCCTCCTTGTTGATGCCGACGATCCCCCGCAGCAGCAGATCCTTGATGTGAATCTCATCACGCATGCGCACGGCCTCCTACAGATGCTCGCCGCCGGTTACGTAGAGCAGCTCCCCGGTGACGAAGTCCGAATCCAGCAGATAGTGCACAGCCTTCACAATCTCCTCCGGAGAGCCCGGTCGCGCCAGCGGCAGCTCCGCAGCTTTGCGCTTGACAAATGCCTCGTTGGCCCCCGGCGGCGGCAGGATCAGCCCCGGGGCAATCGCGTTGACCTGGATCTCGGGCGCCAACGCCAACGCCAGGCTGTTCGTCATCCCTACCACCCCCACCTTGGTCAAGGTGTATGCCATATGGTCACTGCCAGGGCGCACCCCGCGCCAGTCTGCGATGTTGACGATGTGCCCACGCGAGCCGCGCGCCTTCACGTGACGGCCAAATGCCTGGCTGAGGAAGAACGG
>CBFCZM010000316.1:0-3926 GCA_965602565.1 uncultured Anaerolineae bacterium | reverse complement strand
AACAATGAAAAGGGCAAGGGCGAGTTTCGGCTTGAACGGATACGGGTCTTGCCGTATAATCGGGATATGGTGTCAGCTAGTACTTCCGGATGACTCCAGGGTCACCACAATCGGCACGTTTCTCCTCGATGAATAGTGTTTTTGGGGGGCTCGAATGCGGGACTTCGTCCACCTGCACACGCATACTGAATACTCATTGCTGGATGGTCTGAGCAAGTGTCACGCCTTGGCCAGTTACGCGGCCGAGATGGGCATGAAGGCGCTGGCGATCACCGATCATGGAGCGATGTACGGCGTTGTGGATTTCTACAAAGCGTGCAAGGCTGTCGGCATCAAGCCGATCATCGGCATCGAGATGTATGTGGCTTCAAAGGGCTCCCGTTTTGATCGGGACCGCCAGAACGGTAAGCCGAACCATCTGGTGCTGTTGGCACAGAACCAGACTGGCTATGAAAACCTGCTGAAACTGGCCAGTATTGCCCAGCTGGAGGGCTTCTACTACAAACCCCGCATTGACAAAGAGGTGCTTGCCGAGCACAGTGGGGGGTTGATCGCCCTCTCCGCTTGCATCCAGGGCGAGGTGGCCCAGCTCGTCTATCAAGGCCAGGCTACCAAGGCACGCGAGGCTGTGCGCTGGTACCGGCAGCACTTTCCCGGCCGCTTCTACATTGAACTCCAGACGCATGACCTCCCGGAGTATGATGAGACATATCGTGGGTTGGTGACGCTGGCCCACGAGATGGGCGTCCCACTCGTGGCAACCAACGATATCCACTACGCCAAGCGCGAGCAGGCCGATGCGCATGACGTGCTGCTCTGCATCGGTACCGGCAAGACGGTCAATGAGCCCAAGCGGATGCGGATGAGCGATGATTCCTACTACATGCGTTCTCCAGACGAGATGTGGGATCTCTATGGGGAAATTCCCGAGGCGTTGACCAACACAGTGAAGATCGCCGAGCAGTGCGAGGTTGAGCTGCAGTTCGCGCCGCCCTATCACTTGCCCAAGTTCCCGGTGCCCGACGGCGACGGTACTTCGCAGGACTATCTCCGCCATCTATGCGACGAGGGCATGATCTGGCGATATGGTGAGGATCACGGCAATCCGGAATATGTTGAGCGGTTGGAGTATGAGCTTGGGATTATCCACCAGATGGGCTTTGATGACTATTTCCTGATTGTGTGGGACCTCGGCAAGGCGGCTGAGGAGCGCGATATCTGGTGGAATGTCCGGGGATCGGGCGCTGGCTCTGTCGTGGCCTATACCTTGGGGATCACCAGCCTTGACCCCTTCCACAACCGCCTGCTATTTGAGCGGTTCCTCAATCCCGATCGCGTGACCATGCCGGACATCGATCTTGACTATCCTGACGACCGGCGCGAGGAGCTCATTGTCTACACCAGGGAGCGTTACGGCGCGGACCATGTATCGGCGATCATCACGTTCGGTACGCTTGGTGCGCGCGCTGCGATTCGTGATGTAGGTCGTGCTCTGGATATCCCGCTGGGCGAGATCGACAAGCTCGCGCGGATGGTGCCCAACATGCCGGGCAAAGCTGTCTCGATCACGCAGGCACTGGAGACGGTGCCGGAGCTCAGAGAGGAATACGACAACACGCCCTATATCAGGAATCTGTTGGAGACCGCCAAGGAAGTCGAGGGGGTGACGCGACACGCCAGCACTCACGCCGCCGGCGTTATCATCTCCGACAAGCCACTGGTTGCCTACCTACCGCTGAACCGGCCCACCAAGAGCGGCTCCGAGGAGAGCCCTGTTGATCGGATCTCCCAGTGGCCTATGGAGGTCGTGGACGAGCTGGGGATGCTCAAGGTGGACTTCCTTGGGCTGCGAACGCTGACCCATATGCGCAAGGCCTGTGAGTTGATCGAGCAGGAGCATGGGCGCAAGCTGGACTTGTCGACGATTCCCTATGAGCGCGCGCCGGACGATCCGGAGAAGGACGCGGATGTCGGGAAGCTCTACGAGCTCTTGGCGACCGGAGAGACCACCGGCGTCTTCCAGGTTGAGGGCGCCGGCATGCGCCGTACATTGCGTGAACTTCGTCCCGAGACGTTTCAGCATATTGTTGCTGCTATTGCCCTATACCGGCCCGGGCCCATGGAGCATATTCCCGCCTACATCAAGCGGCTGCACGGTGAGGAGGAAGTAACCTACCACCACCCGATTCTGGCCGATATCCTGGACGACACATATGGCATCATCGTCTACCAGGAGCAGATTATGCAGATCGCGGTGGCCATGGCCGGTTACAAGCCGGGCGAAGCGGATATGATCCGCAAAGCCGTGTCGAAGAAGATGAAGGACCTGATGGAGAAGCACCAGAAAATGTTCCGGAAGGGCGCTGTCGAAAGGGGCATCGATGGTGAGGTCGCCGACCGGGTCTGGGCTGATGTCGAGTTCTTCGCACGCTACGGCTTCAATCGCGCCCACGCTACCGACTACGGCATGATCACGGCGCAGACGGCCTATCTCAAGGCGCACTATCCGCTGGAGTTTATGACAGCCTTGATGACCACAGAGCGGCACAACACAGAGAAGCTCGGCTTCTTGATAGCCGACGCCCGGCGCAACAATCTGCGGGTCGAGCGCCCATGCATCAACCATTCCGATGTAGAGTTCATGGTTGAGCACGGTGATGACGGCGAGCGCTTCGTCCGGATCGGCCTTGGGGCGATCAAGAACGTTGGCGATGATGCCATGCAGATCGCCGTTGCTGCGCGCAACAACGGAGGCCCTTTCCGTTCGCTGGACGACTTCGCCGATCGGGTTGATCTGCGCAAATTGAACCGCAAGACAATTGAATGTCTGATTCAGGCCGGCGCACTGGACGATTTTGGAGAGCGTCCGGCTTTGTTGACCATCGTGGATGCCCTGATGGGCGTGAGTTCCCAGACGCACAGCGCGCGTGATGTGGGCCAGTTTATGTTGTTCGACAATATGCTCGATATGCGCACCGGGATTGAGCTGCCCAAGTTTGTCCCGCCGATCGCCGATCACCAGCTGTCAGAGTGGGAGAAAGTGCTGCTGGGCACCTATCTCTCCAAGCACCCACTCACAGACCAGGAGCGGCAGCTGATGGCTCAGGGTGTGGTCACGACGACCATCGGACAGCAGGAGGATGAGATTCCCGGGCAGACGCTCAAAGCTGTGGGGATGGTTCAGCGCGTCCGGCGCATTACCACCAAGAAGGGGGCGTTGATGGCCTTTGTGACCCTGGAGGGGTCCGGAGGCACGATGGACACGGTTGTCTTCCCGCGAACCTACGAACAATGCAAAGAGCTTCTGGTCCCGAATCGCATCCTGGTGGCATGCGGAAGGCTGGATCAGCGACCTGGTCGCGATGAGCGTCCGCTCCTGGTCGACTGGTTCAAGGATCCGCAGGCGTTTCTGCAGTCGGTGCCGGCAGGCACCGGTTCCAGGCTGCCCGAGTCGCCGCCCGTAGTCACGGATGATCCCGTGCCCTATGCAGTGCGATCCGAGCAGCCGCCGGTTGGCAGCAAAGGTCGTGGCAATGGCGACGGCCGACCCAAGGTGGATGCATCAACATCCCGCCCGGCGGGGGCTCGTGTGGCGGAGCATTCGCAGTCGGTGGGCACGCTGGGGCGTACCCCTTCAGGGCCGGCTCTAGCGACCCAGAAGACAGCGGCTGACACGCTAGCTGCTGTGACGGCATCAGCGCCGGAACCTCTGTTGCCACTGCCACCGGAGCCGCCCACGCCACCGGCCACGGTCTACATCACGCTACGGCGCACGGGGAACAACGCCAGCGATTTTGAGAAACTCTCACACCTCCACCAAGTGCTGAGGACGGAAGGTGGCTCAGATGAATTCGTGGTAGTTCTGGAAAGCGCCGGACAGAAAAGGATCGAACTAGCCTTTCCTAACGAGCGCATACAGCTTACTT
>CBFCZM010000315.1:0-3932 GCA_965602565.1 uncultured Anaerolineae bacterium | reverse complement strand
GTAGACGTCGTATCCGCTGGTTCGCACCGCACACAACGAAGATGTCTGTGCGCGGTGAGCGCGAGCGAACACGATGTCAATTCCCGGTGTGAGTTGACCCGAGGGCAAGAGAAGGAGTCCCTATGGACCATGGAAAACGCGCTATGGCGATCACACTACTGCTGCCAGCCCTGATCCTCTCCTGTATGCAAGCCTGCACACAGGCCTCCCCCCAGGACGGCAGCCTGGTCTTTATGGCCGGCTACAAGCCCCAGGCCAACCTGCCATTCGTGGGAGTCTACGTGGCTCAGGAGTTGGGGTACTTCGAGGACGAAGGCCTGAGCGTCGAGATCCAGCACTCGGCTGGCGGCGGCGAACACCTACAGCTCCTTATGACTGGAAAGATCCAGGTGACCACCCAGGACGCCGCCGTCCTGCTCCAGCGGCGGGCCGATCCGGGACTGCCACTCGTCGCCATCGGCTTGGTGGGGCAACGCGGGCAGCAGGCATTCGTGGCGCTGGGCGATGCCGGCATAGAAAGCGTGGAGGCTTGGCGCGGGCGCCAGATCGGCTACAAGGGCACCCCACCGCCGGATCTCCTGGCCCTCCTGGATGCGGCAGGCCTGGAGGAAGGCGACGTTCAGCTGATCAACGTGGGCTTCGACCCCCGGGTGCTTGTTGAAGGGCTAATCGACGTGTACCCGGTCTTCACATCCAACGAACCCTATACGCTGAAGAGCTGGGGCTATGACGTGATCCTGTGGGAGGCCGCGGACTATGGCGTCCCCACCCTGGGGCTGGCCTACGTCACCACCGAGAAACTTATCGACGAGGAACCTGACAGGCTGGCGCGGTTCACGCGCGCAGCATTGCGCGGCATCGCCTATGCCGAGACGCACCCGGACGAAGCTGTCGACATCGCTATGACCCACACCGGTCCCGACGCAGACAGGGATCATATGCGCTACATGCTGGACACCGAAGCTGGCGCGGCCCACAGCGCCCTGACAGAAGCTCACGGTCTGGGATGGCAGACTGCCGAGCAGTGGGAATCGCTGCTGAACTCCCTGCGGACCTACGGAGCCATCACTGAACCGGTTGACGTTGACGCCGTCTTCACCACGCAGTTCTTGAGCACGGAATAGACGTCACGTTCGCCACTTGTCCCTCTGATCTTCCCCCCTATACTACGTGGCATCGCTGAAGCGTCCCCACTCGTAACGAGGGCGCTCGAATCCGATCACAGGTGACACCCCACCCAGCCGGTTGCTGAGCACAGCTAGACAACGACCGCCATACCGCCACGGTCGCCTGACCAGATCCCAGGAGCGTGTTCTGCGTGTATCCTGAGCTCCGCTGAAAGCCAGGTGCGAGAAGGAACCGCATAGTCCAGCCGCATAGCGACAGGCAGGGCGGAACACGACTACGTTCACGCCCACTATGAGGAGAATACCAAGGATGAGCATTCGCGAGTTTGCTGCAGATGATTACCCCGCTTTGGTCAACATTCACAACAGCCTGAACATTGTTTGGCCGGAATGGCCTCGCACGCCCGAAGGTTGGGCGGCAGCTGATCGCAATCGCAACCCTAAGTGCAAGTACGGGCGGTACGTGGCCGTCAAAGATGGAGGCGTGGTTGGATTCGGCTCCTACGGACAGAACATTTTCGAATATCACCCGCAGAGATTCAACATAAATGTTGAGGTCAGCCCCGACTATCAACGGCAGGGATTTGGCGCAGCACTCTATGATCGGATCATGGCTGAGTTGCAGCCCTTCAACCCGCAAGTCCTTCGTGCCAATGCATTCACAAACCTACCACAGGGTTTTCCCTTTCTGGAAGGGCGCGGTTTCTACGAAGCATTTCGTGAGACACCCGTCAGTCTTGATATCGCAGCTTTCGATCCGAGTCCATACGCGGGTCTTGAAGCACAGCTACAGATCAAGGGATACGTCATCAAATCCCTGCGCGAGATGAAATCCGACCCTGACCGGGACAGGAAAATCCATAGTCTGTATTGGGAACTATCCGAAGACGTGCCGAGGGAAGGTCTTGAGGTGCAGAAACAGAGCTTCGACGAATGGGTGAAATGGGGATTGAACGATCCCACCATCCTACACGATGCCTACTTCATCACGGTGCACGGCGATGAGTATGTCGGCCTGAGGGAATTGGGCAAAGACCCTGATAATGATGTGCTACTGGGAGGTTTGCTTGGTGTCCGCCGGGCATATCGACGCCAGAGCATTGGCCTGGCGATGCAGTTGCGTGGAATTGCCTACGCCAGAGAACATGGCTATCCGGAACTGAAGACCTGTACTGCTATCCAGAACCTTCCGATGCAGGCGCTTTTCAACAAGCTGGGCTATGCCCGCGCCCCGGAGTGGCTGCAGTGCCAGAAGGATATCAACACCTAGCGTATGTATCCTGTTAGGTGATGCAGGAACAGGTGCGATCTATCACAGCTGCGAGCCCACTCAGACGCGCTCAGAACATAGAGACCCCCGGCATGGATGCGGTCCATACCAGCATCTGACCTCTTGCGGGCGCGTCTGAACCGTCAACACAGGATCAGGCAGATCAGAAGATCACGAACCATTCTCGCCGGCAACAACCGACCTCAGCCTCAAGGGGCTGAGCTCGATTGTGTAGCCGATATCAGCCAGCAGCCTCAGCGACCGCGTCGATCTTGCCCTTGAACTGGCTGATGTAGAGGTTGTGGTAGAATCCCCGGTTCCCGAGAAGCTCCGCGTGCGTGCCACGCACGATGATCTCACCCGCGTTGATCACCAACACCGGATCGGCGTCCTGGATCGTGCTCAACGTGAATCTAGGGAAGCGAGAAGGTCTCGACCTCGTAGAAGTCGCCGACCTCGCGCCTAGCAGCGTCCACGACCGGCAGGCGCGACATGTCGGCCAGCAGATACCAGCCGACAATGACCTGGTAGTCACCGGCCGGGGCGCCCGGGGCGACATAGAAGCGGTAGGGGTCGTCAATCTCCTCGCCAGCACGCCAACCACTCGTCGGACGCGCGCCCTGCACGGGCCAGCTATCTACCTGGCCATACAGCTTACCGTCCGGTCCGACAACCTGCACGAAGACCGTGTAGTCGTGATCCAGTGTCTGCTGGGCGCGCCAGCGTACGTCGACAGCAAGCTGGCCGCCGGCCGGGATATCTCCGGCGTCGACGGCGGCCCCCAGAAGCAGGAGCCGACCGTCGAAATTGGCCAGCCCAGTATCAGAGGACACAACCCGGACCTCGGAAAGAGGGCAGGCCGCCGCGGTCGCACCTGACCACCGGCACCGCACCGAACGTCCCGCGTGCGCTGTCTCTCCCGGTGGCCAGAACACGTCCAGTCTGTAGTTCCCCAGCTCCGGCGGCACATCTACAGAATACCGGCGCAGTGTCGGTGCCGTGATCCCGGACTGACAGAGCTCCGACAACTGCGATTCGCCCAGCGCGTACAGTGGCTGGGTCAGTGGCTCTCCACCCTCAAGGGGCACCCATCGCACTTGCGGTACACTGCCAGAGCCCGGGAAACCAACATCGGCCGGCATAGAGCTGCTTGCAGACGAGGCTCGGCAGAGCCAGGCTAGATCCAGCGTCAGCGTCCCCCCAACCGTCACTTCCTGCGCGATGCTCTGCCCCACCAACCAGACCTGCGGACCGAATAGGACCGCCAGTCGCCGAGTTGTGGGAGGCACGGGCTGCGCGCGCACAGCGACCTGATCCAGCGGATGCCACATCCCGCCATCTCCGGCAACCGGCAGTCCCTGCTCACCAAAGCGCGGGAAGAGCCCGAGCTCCAGCTGATAGATCCCCCGGGGCAGCCAAGCCGGCCAGGTCAGGGCGTAGTAGTCGTCGACCTGCTCGCCGAGCGTCCACGCTTGCGTGGTGCTGTAGCCGCTGACCGGCCGTGTGCCTGACATCGTCCACACCGTTGCATCATC
>CBFCZM010000314.1:0-3940 GCA_965602565.1 uncultured Anaerolineae bacterium | reverse complement strand
CAGAGGTCAACCACCCGCTCCAGCTCCAGCTGGGTCACTCGCTCCGGATTGCGCAACGTCGCCACTCTCCCCGAGAATCGACGCTCGTGCATAATTCACTCCCATCATTATTCATGGTGCCAAACGATACTGGTGAGACGGCATTCTACCCGAAGGCAAAGCAGGATACAACACCGCAAGAACGCCTGGCGTCACGCCGGCTCAAATACCTCCCATCCGGCTATCTCGCGCACGCAGGCTACCACTTCTCCCACAGCTGCTGCAAACAGAGCCTCGCCCTTTTCCGCCGTAGCCAGCTCCGGGTGCCCATATCCCCCGGTCGCGCTGACATGCTCGATGGGGCGAGCCACCGTCACGCGGCTGGCCTGGCGCGAATCGGGGGAATAGAAGGCCGACGCGAACGGGACGATCGCCCCCTGGGCTGCAGCGAGGTCAACCAACTCCGGACGCAGGCGCAGGATCATGCTCGTCTCCAACTCGCTGGCGTGGGTGACGTGATCCTGTTCCAGGCCCGGCACCGCTGCGATCTGCAGCGCAGCCAGCTCAAACCAGGTGGCAAAGACCAGCCACAGATCGCGCTCATCGCGATGGCGCATCTGCGCCTTGTAGAGCGCGGCCCGACCGGGCAGCCCGTTA
This sequence comes from uncultured Anaerolineae bacterium, assembly GCA_965602565.1. Taxonomy (GTDB): domain Bacteria; phylum Chloroflexota; class Anaerolineae; order B4-G1; family SLSP01; genus PWVB01. The sequence goes on along the minus strand of CBFCZM010000314.1, from coordinate 3,304 downwards.
CCGCCGTGCGCATTGAGCAGCAAGACGCGCTTGAACCCGCTCCCAATCAGGCTCTCCAGGATGTCATCCAGCAGGCGGATGTAGGTGTCGTGGCTGACGCTGAGCGTGCCTGGAAACCGGCTGTGGTGTTCCGAGGCCCCCACCCATACCAAGGGCAAAAAGAGCGCCAGATCGCCCAACTCAGTCTGCGCACGCGCCACGATCTCGTCGCAAATGAGCGAATCAGTGAGCAGAGGCAGGTGGTGACCATGCTGCTCCAGTGACCCCAGCGGCAGGACGACCACCTTGTCGACCAGGTCAGGCATCTGCGTCCAGCGATGCTCTCCATACTGCATTGTGACACCTCCCCAGTATCTTCCTATGCCAGACGTGTTTCGGCATAGACCTCATGTTCGCTCACGCGCGTGCGCGCGCACACCACACAGGACGAAAATGCTGTCGTGAACCCCGCGGGTTCGCCAGAGAGTCGGGCTAACAGCCCAACCTACATGAGATCTGCATGTAGTTCGGGCCGTCGTGCCCGACCCCCTGCTCGGGGGTACAAGGTGCTGTCTTCGACGCAGGGACAAATACCCAGAAAGGGCCTATCGATGGACCATCGGAGTGCCCCATGCCCACTCTGAAACGCGTCCCCTATTCTCGATCGTGTACCGGCGCGACCTGCGCCCGCCTGTAGAGATCTGTCCACTCCGGCGTACCGTCGTCCGGGGTCACCTTCATCGTCACACCACGCTCCTGCGCCGGAATACTGCCGCTGTGGCCGTCATCCCAGACCTGATGGATGTCGGCGTAATGCCGGATCCTGCCGCCCGGCCAGATGACCGAGAGCAGCGCCGGTGGCCTCTCCAATTCGAAAGGCGGCTCCATACGATAGCGCGCCAGCGCATCCTCATCCACCTCAATGCCCAGGCCGGGCCCATCCGGCACGCGGGCATAGCCACCTATGATGGTCACCGGTTCGACCAACAGATCGTCCGCGTAGTTATTCATGCAGTTCACCGCGGGCCACTGGGCCATAGGCAGCACGGCGCCCAGCTGCAGCGACAGCGCCGTGGTGAAGCCGGTCCCTACCATCTGTAGCCAGAAGGGCTTATCGAACGCCGCAGCCAGAGCGCCCTGCTGCAGCACCCTGGCGACCCCGCCGCCGATCACAAAGCCGTCGCATACCTCGTCACGGACCATTGTGGGAAACGGGGGATTGCCGAAGTGCAGGGCGATGGGATGCGTGACCTTGCTCCGGAGGTGCCGCAGCCCCTCAACGTCGCGCTGCATAATCGGGGACTCGTAGATGCTGACGCGCTCGCAGTTGTCCAGCTCGGTCAGCACCGGCGTGGCATTGCCGGCGTTGATCAGCATCTGATTCCAGTCCAGCTCAAGCTTGAAGTATGAAGGCGTGACCTGGCTGACCGCCTCGACCTGTTCGAAGACGTCCCACCAGGGACGGGCCTTGGTCTTGTAGGCGGTGTAGCCCTGCGCCAGCGCCTCCTGAGCCTCGGCGGCGAGCGCCTCCGGCGCCATGTCGATGTTCCACCATGAGATAGGACACCACTCGCGCACGCGGGTCTGACTGAACAGCCGGTAGACCGGGATACCCAACGCCTTGCCGGTCAGGTCATAGAGCGCCATCTGCAGCCCGGCGCCCAGCGTGTCATCGCCCAGGAAGTCCCCGGGATGGTCGCCCTTAACCCGTTCGATCGCCTCGTCGGAGACCCGCCCCCAGGTGTAGTGCGGCAGCGTCTCACCGTAGCCGACGAGATCGGGCACATCGGTCGTCACCCGGATGACCTCGACAACCTGCCACTGCCAGACCTCACGGGCGTTCCATTCCAGACAGCGCGGCGTGAAGGGGACCTTGACCACAATGCGTTCCACATCCGTGATGCGCAGCTTCGCTCCCATTGACACTCCTCATCCTTTCAGGTTGTGCTAGATCGTGTTGTCCTCACCGTCTCACCAGGACACGTTGGGACCGAATCGGATTCCGGAGATGACTTGAAGGGGCGGCTGGGCGCGCAGCGCCTCCACGTCGCTGCACGGAACGATGGCCCCGTCCTCAACGACGTAGATGCGCAGCCGGCTCAGTTCGTTTGACCCCAGCCCGGCCTCAACGGCCATCCTCAGATAGACGAGCTCACGGGGATCGAACCCCATCAGGTAACTCGCCACACTGTCCACGGCAACCATATTGGTGCCGGCGATGCACAGCCCGAGCGCATGGTTGCTTCCGCGGTTGAAACCGGTGCCGTCACGTGCGACCACGCCCTCAACCAGGTTGATCCGCGGGCGCACGACCTGGGCAAGATCGGTGAGCCGGCGCGCCAACCCCGCCTGCCACTGCTCGTGCATCGCGCGGTCCATCCATGTCTCCCGGGGCTGATCGTTGGTGCGCGCCTCCTCCGGCAGCTCCTGCCAGGCCTGGGCGCAGAAGTGGCGATCGAAGACGTTGACGACGCCCATCAGGTTCTTCAGACACAGGGTCGTGATCCCCAGGTTGTGCGTCTTGAGCTTGGGGATGTTGAACAGCACGGTGTTTGGCGCGGTGGCTAGGCGGCTGACGTTGATCTCCGAATGTGCCAGCGGATGCGGCACCGGTTTCTTGACACACGTGAAGGTCTTGGGGCAGCGGAGCTTGGCGCCGGTTGCCGCGCTCACCTCCGGATAGCCGGTACCGCGCCAGTGGCGGGGCTCGTTGTCGTTAGAGTTGCGGGGATCCTCCAGGATGTAGACGCTGCCGCGGCGCGAGCCGTGCTGGAGCAGATACTCGATGGCGCCCTGGACAAAGCCGGGATGCGTGGTGATCCCCGTGTCGGGATCGGCGTACTTCTCCCCAACGGTCACGTTGGGCTTGAGCACCGCGTTCTCGCCCTCAAGCTCGACCTGCATCGCCGATAGCATCTGCCTCGCCGACCGGCGATAATCCTCCCAGCTCACCGCATCCGGCAGTGGCATTTTGGAGATCAGGACTGCAGCAGGATCGTCCAACAAGGGATGTAGTTTCATGAACATCTCCGATCGTGCGAGAAACGATGAATTCACGTCTGGAAGCCGAGCATCTTGCGCTCAGCAACTAGGAACGATATCACCTAAGACTAGACTGCGCCGGTGCAGCCACCCATCACCAGCGGCATTGACAACATCGTGATCACTGTCAGCATCTTCATCACGTCATGGTCCAGCAGAAGGATGCCCTACGGGGCACTCAGGAGTCCAGGGATATCATTCAGTGACCTGTCCGGCCATCGCTGTCCATCTTGATCGTGACCCAGACAGATCATAGATCAGATCCCTGAATTCGCAGGACCGG
>CBFCZM010000313.1:0-3947 GCA_965602565.1 uncultured Anaerolineae bacterium | reverse complement strand
GGGTGCTGCGCCCCAGACTCTTTGGGCTCTCCGGTCAAGCCGTGGGCAGGATGCCGAGGCAGAGCCCAAAGGTCTCCGCGCGGAAGTGCCGACGGCACCGGGTGTTGCGGTCGAGACTACTGAAGTTGAGGGCGATATCGATCGAGATAATCCAACAAGAACATCATCCCGCGCACGTGGTGGGTCGCCTGATCGGGCGACTGCGTGTAGTCATAGTACGGGTCCCAGGACCAGAACCCCCAGCAGATGGCGGGGTCGTCAGCGTACGGTTCGTCGCTGTCCGGCAGCACCTGTGCGGTGAGCGAGTACTTGAATGCACGCAGGGCCGCGTCGAGATAGGGCTGCGCCGCCGTGATGTGATACAAGCGCAGCAGTGCTATCGCGATGTTGGGCACGTCCCCCGGACCGACGGTGGGCACCACGACGTTGCCGTCACGGTCGATTGTCATCGCCCAGGCGCCGTCGGACCGTTGGTGCGCCAGGTGCCAGTCGGCGAAGCGCCGCGCTGCGGTCAGATAGCGCGGCTCGCCGGTGACCTCGTGGAGGAAGGTCAGCCCGCGAAGCTCATCGGCAGCCAGATCGGTGTTGTAGTATTCTGCGTCGATCAGGTAGAAGCAACCATCCTCCGCCTGGACCGCCAGCCCGTGCTCGCCCCAGCGCGCCGCGAGGTCGCGCCAGCCCGCCCTACCGGTCGCGTCGGCCAGCAGAAGGCATGCCTCGACGGCGCGCCCCCACGAATCCCAGCCAGTGGCGCGATCGGTCCACCGATGCTCTGTGAGGTCATACTGCGGCGCGAAGCCGTGGCGGGCCGCTTGCAGCAGGTAGCGTCCGCTCTGCTCGGCGCGTGCCAACCAGGCCGTGTCCTGTGTCCTGCTGTAGAGCCCAAGCGCGCCGATGGCGAACTCCGCGGTGAACTTTGTCCAGACGTCGTGTGTCTCGACGCCGTCGCGCGCGCCACCGCCGATGATGCTCATCGGATGGCTGACCACGAATTGGCGGTAGTAGAAGTCGAGGGCAGTGACGGCCCCGGCCAGGAAGGTGTTGTCGTGGAATCTGTCATGGGCCGCCATCAGCACCCAGGAAGCGATCAAGTTCGCGGTCTGCGGCGGCTCGCGGAAGCCATCGGGTGCGCGATAGAAGCCGTAGAAGGCGCCCGTGGTCGCGTCGATGTAGTGTGGCAGCCACGCGCGCAGGTTGCCCGAGATGCGCATTTCCAGGTCCGAGGCTGTCGCACCGATGGCCTGCAGCGAGGTACTACCTTCACTGAAGTGGCAGACGTCGAGCCCCCAGTCCTGCGGTGAGATGACACCCAGCCTCATCTGGCGCTCTGTCATCTGTCTCTCCCTTTTGTCTCTGGATCGTCCCTACGAGCTCATCGCCTGAGATGCGAAAGCACTGTGCTTTGCTTGACTTCGGTCTGATCTGATCTATATTCTATTGGATGCTGACCCCGCGTCCAGCGTGACACAGGCGTCACGATTGCCCGACGCCGGCTGTGTGTCCGACGGGCTCCTATCTGACCGTGACCCTAACTATACTGGAGGAATGCATGTCTGAAGAGAATCCCCGACCTCGCCCCCGCTACCGCGGGAACTACAAGAACGTTGACGCACAGGGGGGCTATTCCATCTGGATCAACAGCGAGTGGCACCGCTCTGAGATGGGGAACGACCATCATGGCGCCATCTATCGGCCTGTGATTGAAGACCCTAACACTTTCATCTCAACCGAGAAGGTTATGCTCGACTACGCTGTGACGATGGATGACATCCCGATTCTTCGGGAGGGATTCCAGGCTGGCCTGAACCGTCTGGAGGGTCTCGAGATTGAGTCCCAAGATGAGTCCATCACCCCGACGCTGAAGATGTTCCAGGCCGTCTTCACGTTTGTGGAAGATGGCGTGCGGCGGAAGCGTTGGCTGCGGGTGGTGTTCTGGAGCGATGGGGAGCTGATCATGATGGCCCAGGGTTCATCCCCTCAGGAGTACGCGTATTGGAAGGCCATGTTCTACAACTCGTTGATGACGGTGGAGATACCCGTCGGGTAAGCCGGAGACCGGAGATAGAGACCGCCGTTCTGTGCCCATACTGCCAGTCTGAAGTGGTGGCGCAAGATGCAGACGCCTGGGTTGTGTGTGTGTCTTGCGGGCATCGTCTGAACGTTTCCGCCCAGCAAGCCTTTGCTCGGGCGGAAGCGGCGTTTCTATCTGTGCAGGAGGATATCGCTCAAGCTGCGCTGCGCCGCACCGGGCGCAACTCCTTCCGGACCAAGGCGCGGCCGGATTCGCTCCCTCTGCCTGCGGAGATAGTGCGGGCTTACCAGCAGGCTTACGGTGGACTCAGTATCGCGCTACGGCATGAGCTGGCAGATTCTCAGCGGCTCGCGGGCTACGAGATGATGGCAGAGATCACGCGACAGTTTGCCCCAAGGGCGATGGTTTCGCCGATGGCGGCTGAGTATTGGGTGAAACTTGCGGTCGAACTAACGGCGTGTGTGGAATTGGATCGAATCGAGGTAATGCTGGCGGAGCCCACAGGGCTGGCTGGCAGCCTGGTGCGCCTTCGTCAGCGATTGCGGCGTCGGAAGTTGACGAAGGCGCTTGCCAAACTGACCAAGCAGATCCAGGAACTACAGCGGGCGATCGGGTTTCTCGATCCGCTCCGCGGCTCGGCAAGACCTTAGCTGAGAGCCTCGAGGTAATCTCAAGCTGAGAACCGGATCATCAGCCATCCCAATACCACGGATATGATCCAGATCACCGCCGCGACGATGAGCTCGGCACCGATCACGCGCTTGATGCGTTTGGCCAGCAGTCCCTCGGGGATCCCCTTACGGAAGTAGTGCTCGATGGCGATGACGAGCGCAATGCCTGTGCACCCAATGATCAGCAGTCCCGCTCTGTCGACAGTATCGACGACCCAACCGTACGTGATCCTGGCGTACCGCCAAGCCACAACATCCGCTGCAGCCCTCAGCATGCCGATGCCGGTCATGATATCCATCACGAGGCCGCGGATGAGAAAGAGATCCGCCACCAGAAGCGCTATCGAAACGATCCAGGCGATGATGCAGAAGAGTGTATGGGTCCAGGGAGTTCGATCAGGAAGGTTTGTTTCCACCCAGTACACCTCTTAGTGTTAGGTCTTCGGCGAAGTGGCAGCTTACCCAATGGTCCGGAGTCAATTCCCTGAGCTGAGGCTCTTCCTGCGAGCAGATGTCCTTGGCGTAGCGGCATCGCGGGTGGAAGTAGCAGCCTGTGGGTGGATTCGCCGGGTTCGCGACCTCGCCGGGCAACCGGATGGGCCGTTCGCGGATGCGCGGGTCGGGAATCGGCACCGCTGCCATCAAGGCCTCGGTGTACGGGTGCAGAGGCGAATAGTAAAGCTCCTCGGTCTCTGCCAGCTCGACCAGCTTGCCCACATACATGACGGCCATCCGGTTGGTGATATGCTCCACCACGCTGAGATCGTGCGCGATGAAGATGTAGGTCAGATCGAAGTCGGACTGGAGATCCTCCAGCAGGTTGAGGACCTGGGCCTGAATCGAGACGTCCAAGGCCGAGACCGGTTCATCGCAGATGATCAGCCGCGGGTTCAGGGCCAGGGCGCGGGCGATGCCCAGACGCTGTCGCTGTCCACCGCTGAATGCGTGCGGATAGCGGCTCATATACTCGGGTCTCATCCCCACGACCTTCAAGAGACCGGCCACGCGCTCGGTCAGTTCGTCACCGGATGCTACCTTGTTGACGACGAGCGGTTCGGCAACGATCCGCTTCACCGTAAGCCGAGGGTTCAGGGAGGAGAAGGGATCCTGGAAGATCATCTGTACGTTTCTGCGAATCGGGAGCAGTTCCTTGCGACTCATTGCTTCAAGGTCTACCCAGCCCAGATCGGGATCGTTGAAGCGCATTGTGCCGGCTGTGGGATCCAGGAGTCGCACGATCGTGC
>CBFCZM010000312.1:0-3968 GCA_965602565.1 uncultured Anaerolineae bacterium | reverse complement strand
TGAATGCCACACCTACTCTCCCGCATTTGCACGCAGCACGGCCCTCAGGTAGCCGGCGCTCTCGGCCGCGATGATGGCGCCCCGGCTCACTTCGTACTGCGAGGCACCGATAATCTCAAGGTTAACCGGGCCATCGTAGCCCGCTTCGACCAGAACACCGCAGTAGCCGAACAGATCGATCTCGCCTCTGCCGCAGGCCTGCTCCTCAGCTTTGCCCGGCGCCGGTCCAGGTCCGGAGTCGCGAATGTGCACGTGCCGGACGCGAGAGATCACCTGCTTCAGCGCTTCCTTGGGGACCTCACCGCCGCGATGGATGTGGCTCGGGTCCATGTCGATGCCGAAAGCAGGTGAAGGAATGGCAGCCATGACCCGCAGGGTTGTCGCCGTATCGTACATGGACGCGCCGATGTGGGCCTTCACGCAGAGACACACGCCGTACTGCTCAGCTTCCTCAGCCAGCGCGGCCATACGTTCAATGCACGCCTCCAGATCGCCGGGCACATCGGTCTTGCCCGAGGGACCGATGTTGATCACCGGAATCCCCAACTCGGCACAGGCTTCGAAAGCCCGCCGAATCCGCTCCTCGTTCAAGGGACCGACTTCCATGGCGGAGATCGGCAAGTCGAACTCCTCCCGCAGTGCCCGTACCAGAGGAACATCCGCACGCCAGTTGGCCAGACGAAGATGCTCGCCCAGGGGATCGCCAAAGGCCCCGAACCCGTCAAGCGCCGAGATCTCCACGGCATCATAACCGGCCCACTTGATATGCTGAAACGCCGTCCGTAAGTCATGTCCGCCAAACAACACAGAGTTCACGCCGAGTCTCATGTAGGTGTCTCCTTCTGCTAGACCGCCGCATCCTCACGAGGAATGGCCTGATGTAGCATCTGCCGGCCACAACAGGAAGGATGCTGACGATGATCAAGATATCTGCCCGCAGGTCGGCCTGCAGTTGCACTCCGGCCTATCTGGCGCATCACTATCATATACCGACTGCGCAGGAACGCATAGCCCCTGGCTGGTGCCGCCCTGAACGCCCGGGCCACTTGACTGTCGGCGCACGTCGCGATCGGGCAAGCAGGCGTGCCCAAGTCGACCACGCTACCGGATGAGTGACATGCAGCCCGCTGATACAACCGCAGCTTCTGTCTCACAGACTCACCCCTGAACTGGACCGCGCCCTGACCATCGCGAGTTCGGGCAGAACCCACCAGTTAGGCTATAATCAGGATCCATGACTACTGCAACGCACACCTCACAACAACCACTTCCTGCAGAGGATGCCGTTCACGGCACTCTAGGACGCGCGATCTGGCGTCTGGCTTGGCCGACTACGCTAAGCCAGGCGCTCTTCATGCTGCCGGGGCTGTACGATGCTCTCTGGCTTGGACGCCTGGGAGCCGGCGCACAAGCTGCAGCCGGACTCGCCGTATCCGTGCGCATCACGATGATCAGCGTCCTGATGGCATTGAGCGGCGCCAGCGGCGCAGTAGTGGCACGCTACGTGGGCGCGCGGGACCAGCGTAATGCCAGCCTGGCGACGCTCCAGGCAGTGATCCTGATGGCACTGAGCTCGGGGGTCCTGGGCGCGGTGGGCTTTCTGTTCGCCGAACCCCTGATGCGCCTGGCAGGCGCCGATGCAACCGTGCTCCCACTGGCCGTGCGGTATGCCCACATCATCTTCGCCGGACTCATCGCCCTCGAATTGGTGCCGAGTATCGGCGGCATGCTCAGCACGGCCGGGGCCCCCCAGATCAGACTGACGATGATGGTATGGGTGGTGGCAACGCAGCTCGTGGTACAGCCGGTTCTCACACGGCGCTTTGGGATAGATGGCGCAGCAGCAGCCGTGGTTGTGGCCAGTGCGGTCGGCATGCTCTGGGGGCTGGGCGCCTTGCTCAGGGGACGGGCGGCGATCCGCATCGACGTGCACAATCTGCGGATCGACCTCCCCATGATGGGGCGCATCGTGCGCATCGCGCTGCCCTCGGTCGTGCAGCGCGGCGCCCCTAACCTGGCAATGTCGCTCTTGATGCGGCTGATCGCCTCCCAGGGGTCTGACATACTGGCCGTCTGGGTGGTCAGCCAGCGCGTCCTTGCCGTGATGCTGGTGCCCGGAATGGGCGTCGCCGGCGCTGCCTCAGCGATGGTCGGACTCAACCTGGGAGCAGACCAGGTCAGACGGGCCGAGGATGCAGTGCGGAGGATCAGCCGCGTCGCGCTGCTGATATCGGCGGCCCTTGCCCTAGTCCTGGGCTTCTCAGCCCCATACGTCCTCGGGTGGTTCAGCCTCGAACCCGAGGCGCTGACATCCGGCGTGGTCATGTTGCGGTGGTTGTGCTTCGGGTACCTGCTCCAGACCGTAACCTGGGTCTACCAAGCCGCCCAGACGGGCGCGGGGGATACCCTATCGCCCATGATCGTCAATATGGTCGCGCTGTGGCTGGTTCAGCTTCCCCTGGTCTGGGTTCTCGCCAGAGGCCTGGGACTCGGGTCACAGTCCATCTGGTGGGGGCTGGTCGTGGGCTGGGCCGTTCAAGCGGCGTTGATGGTCAAACGCTACCGGGCTGCGCGTTGGCAGCAGAAATCGCTCTGACCGTTCAGGAATCCCGCCTGCCCAACAGCCCCTCAACATCCTCCGGCGCATACCGGAAGCAGCGATAGACCGCCAGGGCACCGTCTTCCTTGAACGGGCTGACATAATCCCAGACCACTTCTTTGTCAGGCGTCACCTCAAAGAGATGGCACGAAGCTCCTTCACAGATGAGCGTGTTGCCGTTAGGCAGCCGCTGCGCGCCCGAAATATAGCGACTGCAGAAGCTTTCCTTTGGTTCGGTCGTGTATTCCCACGCCATTTTTTCGGTCAGGGGATTCAGTTCGATCACGCGCGAGTAGTCACGCAGGGTTCCATTGTCGAAAATCAACAGGTTTCCGTTGGGCAGCATGTGCGGCTTGTGCTGGCCGTCCAGCTCACCGGGGCCCCACGCCCACACGATCTGGCCCGTTTGGCGCTCGATGACGCCAATGATGTCTACGCTGCGGTAACTGAACACAATGTTGCCCGGCTTGAATCGCACCGGCCCGCCGGCGGCTTCTTCCCTCTCGGCGGCGGCGTTGGGCGGGATGATCTGGCAAGTGTTGTTGTGCGCCCAATCGAACGCGAACGGCCCCCGAACGCGCTCCTGAAAATGCGCCCAACCTTCGGCCGGCAACAGCGCCTCCAGTTCGTCAAGATGCTCCTCACCGCGCCACTCCCACACCAGTTCCCCACCCCGGGTGATTTCCAGCATATACGGGTTGCGCTTGAGGCCCACCCCCAACGCCGGAACCATCCGGTCGGTGATCGTATGGAGCATCAGGTTGCCATTTTCCAACACCTGGCAGTCATGATCGATACGGCAGTGATAGTACCACACGACATTGCTGTCCGGGTCCAACTCTCGCAGACCCGCCGCTTCCAGACGAGACCGGTCTCGCGTGGGATAGAGCAGGTTGCCATTGGGCAGCAGCCGGCAGAAGGACTGCTGTGCGGTCTGCGTCCGCCACTCGTGCTGTACCTGGCCTTCCATATCAATCAGGTAGATGTGCCCTTCGCCACTGGTCGCAGTCCTGGGGTCTTCATAGCTGTGGCAGAACAGCGTGTAGCCATCATAGCACTTCCCCGAGTTGTAGATCTTCACATCCTGCATTGCTGTCTCTCCCATCTGGACTCGGTGCACGGTGCATATGCCGTTTCACGACCCAACGCGCAGCAAGCCACGCGCCCTACACCCCCGGATACCACCGTTGGGCATTGATCCTATAGAATTTCTCCAAGACCGCCGGCGGCAGTGCCAACCCCTGCACCTCTCGGCCGCGCACCAGCACCCTCTCGCCGGTCTCATAGTACGCGCATTCAGTGTGATAGCGCTCCTGCAAGCTTGACAGGTTCTTCTGCCGCTCCGATTCGCTCACAAGGGACTGCGCCT
>CBFCZM010000311.1:0-3971 GCA_965602565.1 uncultured Anaerolineae bacterium | reverse complement strand
GTGCCTGCCGTAGTTACCAACTCGGACGATCCCGAGAACTTGGGGCGCGTGAAGTTGCAGTTTCCGTGGATGTCCGAAGAGGCCGAGAGCAATTGGACGCGCGTGGTCGGTGCCGGCGCCGGGCCGGATGCCGGGTTCCTGATCGTTCCCGAGGTCGGGGATGAGGTCTTGGTCGCCTTTGAGCAGGGCAACTTCGACCGGCCCTATGTCCTGGGCGGGCTCTGGAACGGCCAGGAAGCGCTGCCGCCGACCGCCGCTTCGAGCAACGAGATGCCGCTGGTCAGGAGTTGGCACTCGCGCACGGGGCACCATATCACGGTCTACGATAACGCAGACAACAAGATTGAGATCGTCACCAGCGGCGGACAGATGCTCGTCCTGGACGATGCCAACCAGAACATCACCATCACCAGCAGCTCCGGGATGACGCTGGCCTTCGACGATGGCGGGGGAAAGTTTAGCATCGAGGGCAACCAGATTGAGATCAAGGCCAACGGCAGCCTCAAGCTCGAGGCCGGTGCAAACATGGACCTACAGGCCGGCGGGCAGGTGAACGTCACGGGGGCCATGATCAATCTGAATTGATCTGTCAGCGATCAGCTTCCTGCGGTCAGCAAGACACCAGCAGTATGGAGTAGGGAGTAAGCAGTATGTGTCCGTCTGCTACTTCATGCTCCGTACTCCCTACTGCTGACAGCTGAACACTACCCAACTGGAGCACAACGCAACATGGGACAACCAGCTGCAAAACAGGGCGACCAGATTACCGCCGTGGATATGCACATCGTGATGGTACCATCGCCGGGGGGGCCGGTACCGACACCCCTACCGCACCCGTTCATGGGCATCATCGACGGCAGTCTGAGCACCAACGTGAAGATCATGGGCATGCCCGCCGCCACCGTAGGGAGCACGGCGACCAACACACCGCCGCACTTTCCCACGCCGCCGGGCACCTTCTTCCAGGTACTGCCCACCAACCGCGGCACCGTGATGATGGGCAGCGGCACCGTGATGATCAACGGCCAGCCCGCAGCGCGAATGGGTGACCAGGCGCAGACATGCGCCGAGCCCGTGCCGAATATGTCCGCGACTATTGTCGCGGCCGGCACGGTGATGATCGGAGGGTAAACAGAACTATGCCACGGGAGATCATCGGACGGGGATGGGCCTTTCCTCCCCACATCGGCCCGCAGGGCGGCATCGCGCTGACGCATGAGCGCAACGAGATTGATCAGGCGATCCACATCATCCTCTCGACCTCACCCGGCGAGCGTGTCATGCGGCCCACCTTTGGGTGCCGGCTGCACGATATCGTCTTCGATCCCAACAACAGCCATACGGCAGCGCGCGCACGACGCTATGTGGAGGAGGCTCTGGGGATGTGGGAGCCGCGCATCAGCGTCATCCGGGTCGACGTACTTCACGACACCGACCAGGACAATTGCTTGATCATCGAGATCCACTACGAGATCAAGGCCACACACGACCAGCGCAGTCTGGTCTATCCCTTTTACCTGATCCCGGATCAGGCCTGATCCCTGAGGAATAGTAGGAAGACGGAGGCCAGAATGGCATTACCCAAACCCAAACTGGATGATCGGCAGTTCCAGGATATCGTCGATGAGGCCAAGAAACGCATTCCTCACTACAGCAAGGAATGGACCGATCACAACGTCAGCGATCCGGGCGTCACCCTAATCGAGCTCTTTGCCTGGATGACGGACATCATGTTGTACCGGCTCAACCAGGTACCGGACCGCCACTACATCGAGTTCATGGAGATGTTGGGCATCACCCTGCGCGAGCCGGTGCCGGCCAAGGCACCGGTCACCTTCTGGCTCTCGCTACCTCAGGAGGCCCCGGTGATCATCCCTGCGGGAACCGAGGTCGCCAGCACGCAGACGGAAACCGAGACCTCGATCGTCTTCACCACCGACGGCGACCTCCGCGTCATGCCACCCCGGCTGCTAAAGGTGCTGTCGCGGGCCCATGTCCGCGGCGCCGGCGACACCCGGTACCGGGAGCAGAATCTTCGCCGGCTGGAGACCGGTTTCGGCGGCTTCGAGGTCTTCTCCTCCGTGCCCCAGGTCGACGATGCCCTCTACTTCGGCCTTGAGAACGACCTGAGCCACCACATCCTCGGCTTCCAGATGGACTTCGATCCGGCAGGCGGCGCAGGCGTTGACCCGACGCTGCCGCCCTATATCTGGGAGGCCTCGACCGGCGAGGCCGAGGACCGCTGGGAGACGTGCGACGTTGAGATAGACACCACACGGAGCATGAACACGGCCGGACGTATCCGGATCCATCTCCCCAGGATGGGCACCTATGACTTCGGTCAGGGCGACAACTACTGGGTGCGGGTGCGGATCAAGGAGATCTCAACCCGTGAGCGCCACGAAGGAATGCAGCCGTATGAGAAGACGCCTGTGCTCCGCCAGGCACAGGTCGCCACATGGGGCGGTACGGTCGCCGCAACCCACGCACAGCTGCTGACCAACGAGTTCCTGGGCCAGAGCGAAGGCACCCCGGGCCAGCGGTGCCAACTCCAGTTCATGCCGGTCCTGGAGCGTCAGCCGGGCGAGACGCTGGTGGTTCAGATCGACGGACGCCCGCAGCAGGTGTGGGTTGAAGTCCCGGACTTCGCTGGTTCCGACGCCGGCTCCCCCCACTACACGCTGGACAGCATCACCGGCGAGGTGCGGCTGGGGCCGGCAGTGCGACAGCCCGACGGGACCATGAAGCTCTACGGCGCCATCCCGCCGCGCCACGCCAACCTGATCTTCAGGCGCTACCGCTATGGCGGGGGGCAGGAGGGCAACGTGCAGGCCGGCGTGCTCAACACGCTCAAGACCGCGATCCCGTTCATCGCCAAAGTCAACAACCGTTCGTCCGCGTGGGGCGGGCTGGACGCCGAGTCCCTGGAGTCGGCGATGATGCGGGTGCCGGCGCTGCTGCGCTCGCGCGAGCGCGCCGTCACCGAATCCGACTTCGAGTTCCTGGCCACGCAGGCGCGGCCGGCCGCGATCGGCCGGGTCCGTTGTCTGCAGCCCATACCCTCGCAGGCCGGCAGAGTCGCGCCGGGCCAGGTCTACATCCTGGTCATTCCCCGAGTAGCCGACCCTGAGGGTTACCTGGACCCGGACCAGCTGGCGCTGAATCCGGATGATGTGGCCGCCCTGACCGAGTACCTTGACGAACGCCGCTTGCTGACCACGCGGCTGGACATCCGTCCACCCGCCTATTATTGGGTCGCCTGCCGCGTTCAACTACGGGCCGCGCCCGGCGTCGACCAGGCGACCGTCGAGGCGGAGGCACTGAGACGCCTCTACCACTTCATCAATCCGCTCACCGGTGGGCCGGACGGCAAGGGGTGGCCCTTTGGCCGGGACCTCTTTGTCTCGGATGTGTACCAGTGTCTACAAGGCATGCCCAACATCCTGTTCATCCGCGGTGTCCAGATGCGCGCCGCGCGTGCAGGTGGAGCGGGCCAGGGTGAGCCGGTGGAGTCCATCGAGGTCATCGCCCACGGAGTAGCAGCCTCGGGCACGCACGAGGTTGAGTTTGTCTAGGCCACCGCGGCCCAGCCGGGGAAAAAGGCAAGGCACCTATGAATCCTAGCCAGATGTTCCAGCTCCAGATCACGGATGCGGACGGGAACCAGCGCACCGTCCCACTGCCGGCCACCACATCGATCGGCCGTCAGGTGGGCAACGACTTGCTTCTGGACGATCAGCGCATCTCGCGCCGGCACGTGAAGATCGAGTGCAGCGACGAGGGCTGCCATATCACCGATCTGGGTAGCTCCAACGGCACGACCGTGGACGAGGAACGCCTGCACCCGAACGTCCCGGTGCAGCTCAAGCCGGGATCCGTGGTCAGAGTCGGGTCGTTTGTGCTGGTGCTCAGATCCGTCCCGGCGCCTGAACCCGATGCCGTGCAAGCCGTTAGCGTGCAGCCTGACGCCG
>CBFCZM010000310.1:0-3993 GCA_965602565.1 uncultured Anaerolineae bacterium | reverse complement strand
GACCGCAGAGTTGCCGGTCTTTCCCTTCCGAGCCACGGCTTGACAGTGCTGACTCTGGCGATGGCGGCTGTCGTGGCCGTTCGGGGGCCAGACCTGACTGCGAGGGAGAGACTGGAGTGCATCCGGGGAAGAACTCAAAGCTTGCAGAAAAGCTTTGAGCTTTCGCCCTATATGCGCAACTGCCGGCTTTGACAGCGTTGGTTTCGTCGTTAAGCTTGTGGCTACTTCCGCTCGGCCGGGGCATCCGGCGATGAGGGCACACCAGTTGGCCGACGCACCAGAGTTGGTGATCGACGCATCGTGAGGATCTGTGGATTGGCGTCCCTGTGTGGGGAGCAGCCGCGCGACAAGAGGAGGGAAGGCGATGATCAGCCGGATGTGGCATGGGTGGACGAATCAGCAGCAGGCCGACGCGTATGAGAAGCTGCTTAAGACGGAGATCCTCGTGGGGATTGCCGAGCGCGAGATCCCCGGTTAGCGTGGGATACATCTTCTGCGGCGGGATCTCGGGCACGAGGTCGAGTTCGTGACGATTATGTGGTTCGACTCGCTCGGCGCAGTGTGCGATTTCGCCGGCGACGACTACGAGCTCGCGGTGGTGCCGACGGCTGCGCAGGCTCTGCTGTCGCGGCATGATGCGCGGTCGCAGCATTACAGGGTGAGGGAGCCCTCACCCTAGCCCTCTCCCATTCCGATGGGCGAGGGGACCGGAGGCGGAGTGGCCTCACCGTTGTGGATACTTGACTGCGCATCCACGCTATCGCCGCTGAGGGTATGTGACCCTGTGGTCGTGATTTGTGGCTTTGGTCGCGCTCCAGGCTGGCGGGGCCTGCCTTGGTTGTGGGAGGTTAGTTTTCAGTATGATCTACGATTCCTCAACGTTCTTCTTCTACAGTGGCACCGGGAATTCCCTGCGGGTGGCGATGTGGATGGCCGACCTTGTGCGCGAGGCCGGCGTTCCGGCGACTGTGTCACCATCAAGCGGAGCGGCGCCGGGGTGGGCGGGAGGTGAACGACGTGCCGGCAGCGGCACCTCACTGGTGGGGCTGGTGCTTCCAACGCACGGGTTCACGGCTCCAGGGGGCGCTCTGCGCCTGGCCCGTTCGCTACCGAGGGCCGCGGCTTGGGGCGGGCACTGCGACGCGGTGGTGGTGGCGACACGGGGCGCGACGAGGGTTGGGGGCATCGTGATCCCCGGATATGAGGGGAGTGCTGCGCTGCTGTGCGCGTTGATCCTGCAGCTCAAAGGCTACCGGATTCTGGCCGCTGTCGGTGTCGATATGCCCTCGAACTGGACTGCACTTCATCCTGCCATGCCGCCAGATGCCGTCGCCGAGATCCGATCTCGGGGACGGAAGCAGATATCCGCCCTGATGGCAACCGTGCTGTCCGGAGCACGTGTGGCGCTGCCGGTGCTAACGGCGCTCGTGGCGCTGGCGTTGCTGCCGGTATCAATTGGCTACATGCTGGTCGGGCGACGCCTTCTTGGGAAGCTGTTCTTTGCCTCTGAGCGCTGCACGGGCTGTGGACTGTGTGCTGCACGCTGCCCGCATAGCGCGATCGAGATGCGCGGTTCTGATGGTGCCCGGTATCCCATCTGGACTCTGCGTTGTGAGAGCTGCATGCGGTGTATGGCGTTCTGTCCGGAGCAATCGGTGGAGGTGAGCCACGTCTACGCTATTGGGACGGGCATCATCGCGATGGCGCTGACGAGGGCGCGGTGGTTGACTGAGGGGGAGCCGTCTGTTGCTCCGTTTGACGCTGTGCCCGGTTGGGTGGTGGATCTGGTGGTGTGGTCTGTACTGATGCTGCTGGGTTATCCGCTCCGGGATCTGCTGCTGAGAGCTTCCTGGTTCAGATGCCTGGTCGGCCTCGCGACCGTGACCCGGTGGTATCGGCGGTATCATGAGCCTGAGACACGGATCACGGACCTGCCCGGGTCCGATGTGCAGGAGCGCAGCTAGGCGCTCGTGTGCGGAGCACTGTCACAACCGGGCGATCTGCGCGGGGATCACTGGGCCGACTGGGTATCAGATCCCTGGATAACGAGCGGCTCGCGCACGTCGATAGTGGTCGGTGTGGTTTCGGTGGCCGGTGTTACCTGTGTTGCCGAGTCCGAGTCTGCGTCATAGGTCTCCGCCGATACCGAGTAGACGATGAAGTCTGTATTATCGTTGAGGACTCCGTCTGCTGTGGCACCGACCTCGCTCGCGGTCTGTTGTAGCTCCATGTTCTGGAGAGTCAGATCGGCGAAGTGCCCCAGCAGACTGGCGCTCAACATCTGTCCCAGCGCGACCGTCCCCGGTGCGACGTGGCGCTGGATGTGTGTTGCGCGGTGAGCCGGCCAGGGATCGTGTCCCAGCGCACGCTGCACGGCGCGGTTGCCGGCTGCTCTTTGCAGGGCGAGGATCGGGTGCGTGCTACTCTCAAGCGCCGGGCTGGGTCGGTCTCGTTCCGGGGAGGTGTTTCGGGCGCCCGGTTTCTCGCGAGACTGGCGTGCGTCTGCTGACCGTCCATTCCGTGTCATGGTTTCCTCCTTGGATCCAGTCTGAGTTTATAGCAGATTCTCGGATTCCGCAATGCGTCCAAGCGGGTTTGACAGCGGCCTGCATAGTGCTACGCTTGCTGTTGCTGATCTCGGGTCTCATCATCCTACAATCGGTCTCCGATTCCGTCGTGCTTTGTGAAAGGGTGGGCGTATGGGTTCATTCCAGAGCTGGCTCCGGGCACGCTGGTTTGCGATGGTGGGCGCGCTGCTGACGGCTGGTGTGCTGCTGGCTGCGGGATGGGAGTTGCTCGATATCTACCGCGCGCGTTTGATCGTGGACGCAAAGGAGGCGGCGCTCTCCTCTGTGTCCTCTCAGGCCGCTGCTCTCACCGCGGTGATCGATCAGCGACTATCAGTCGTGTCGGGCCTCCGTGCGTTCGCCGTTGTTGACCCCTCTCCGGCTCGCCTGGACGCAGATTTCGAGACCTTCGCCGCCGACCTGTATGCGAGCGTCGACGGTATCCGTAATCTCTCACTGGCGCCTGATGGCGTACAGACCTATGTGCACCCAATAGAGGGCAACGACGGCGTCCTGGGCCATGATCTGATGACAGATGCCTGGCCCGAGGTGCGCGAGGACGTCGCGCGCGCCATGCAGACCGGCATGATCGTGCTGAGCGGGCCCTACGAATTGCGCCAGGGCGGACTCGGGCTGGTGGTGCGGCTGGCGGTCACGTATGAAGGCGAATTCTGGGGTCTGGTCACTGCCGTTCTGGACATCCCCCCGCTGCTGGACGATGCCGGCCTGCCCCCACTCAACGCGGGTGTTGCTTATGCGCTCCTGGATGGTGATGGCTATGTGTGTGTGGGGGATGACAGCGTCTTGCGGCAGGATCCGGTGACCGCTGATGTGGCGCTGCCGGAGTCCGTGTGGACGCTGGCGGCTGCGCCTGTGGACGGGTGGGTCGCGTCCGTGCGCGAACCCGTGTACGTGGCCCGGATCGCCGGGATCCTCCTGATGGGCTGGGTGGTGAGCGTGGTCACTCTCCTGGCCGGACGCGAGCGGGGAAACCTGGATGTCGCGCAGGGTCTCACCGGCGATGCGCGTGAACAGGAGACGGCTGAACGAGAACGTGAGAGACTCCTCGCGAAGATCCAGCAACAGGCGCTGTTGTTGGAGAGGGTCACCGATACCGTGCCGGATGGCGTGCTCTTGCTCGATGAATGGCATCACACCGTGTTGGCGAATCCCGCGGCTGAGCACATGCTGGGCTTGCTGGCGCAGTATGAGTCCGGCGAGCATGGTGCGCTGGCATATCTGGGCGACCGGTCCTTGGCAGAGGTGCTGACGTCTCCTCCCAGGGGACTATGGCACGAGGTTCGCACGGAAGACCACGTCTTTGAGGTATTTGTGTGTCCCATCGCGGAGCAGCCGGGCTCAGAGAGAGAGCCGGGCGCTCGCGGGGTGCTGGTGCTGCATGACGCCACGAGCGAGCGCGAGGCCG
>CBFCZM010000309.1:0-4002 GCA_965602565.1 uncultured Anaerolineae bacterium | reverse complement strand
CAGGCGCAACGACAATGATGCTATCCGAAGTACCGTCGCCTGCATGAGGGGCGGCCAGTGTCAGGGTCACCAGCCCCCCCATACTGCGGCCAATGAGAATCGCGCACTCGACCTCTGTGAGTAGATCCTGAAGTGCCGCTTCAGCGTCGTCGACCCAATCCTGCCACACCACGCCGCGCAGCGCGTCAGGCGACTCGGCCCCGTGACCGCGGAGGACCGGCATGCGGGTCGGCAACCCCAGTGCCTCGACCGGTGCTTGCACAGGACTGACGCAATCCAAGCTGGATGTGAATCCGTGCAAGATCACAGCACCAAGCGGCTGTCTTGCCATCGTGACTCCTCAGATCAGGCAGGAACTGACTTACAGCAAGATCTCGCCGGGCACACCCATGGATCGCCAATCTGAGTCCTGGGCTCGTCCTGGAGCAGGTTTCTGCGACCGGTCGTCTGCAATTTGCGATTCCGGATTCGGGATTTGTGTTCCGTGCTGAGGTCAATCATCCGCTGCAAGGGATTCCGTGCTATCCAGAAGCCGCGGCCCCCGCACCAGATACCACGGACGGTGCATATCCAGGGCCTTCGGTTGGATGCCCATCACCAGGCCGATGATGACCAGCATGACCAGTCCACCGGCGAAACCGTTGTTGTAGAGATTCATATAGCCATGCAGGCTGCCGACGTGCATGACCATCGGCAGGTGCACCGCGCCGGCCACCAGACCGGCGAAGAACCCGAACTGCCCGGCAATCGGGGCCAGCGTTGTGCAGAACAGAGCCGCCAGTATCGGTCCTGGCTCGCATTGCGTCCAGATCTTGGGAATACACATCAGATAGACCCCCATCATGATCGGGAAGATGTTACGCAGGTGCTTGCCCAGCGCCCCGAATCCCACGATCGTCAGGATGCCTGCCATAGTTGCTCCGTTCAGATCCCCGCCGACGATGAGCACGTAGCTGAGGCCCAAGAGACCCACAAGGCCCATGTTGACCAGCGTCGTGGACAGATCGCCAACCTCGACAAAATCGGTGGACAGCTTCCCTGACTGGCCCACAATCTTGCGGTATGATGCCCAACTCGCGCCCCAGACGAGGCCCAAGACGATCAGCACGAGCATCAGAACTGCAGTCAGTATGGCAAAGAAGCCAGTATGCTCCGTCGACCAGTAGAACGCCGGCGAGATCTCCAGACCACAGCCGCGCATCATCATATAGACAACGACACCGACAAACCCACCCGTGGTTCCTGTATTGTAAAGGTTGTAGCCCAGATGGATGCTGTACACGTGACCCATCAGCGCCGCAAGAAGGAAGCCCCCCAACAAGCCCAGCAAGATGCCGCCGATAAGGCCGGCGATGCCGAAACCAAAACCAAACGCCATCTGCCCGACGAGCGGACCAAGCGTGGTGCCAAAAAGGTAAGGCGCCAGCAAATCATGATGCTCACGCCCGGCTACCCGTCCGTAGATGTAGATCCCGACAAAGATCGGAAACGTGTTGAAGGGGTTCTTCCCGAACATTGCGAACCCCGTCATCGTGAAGGCTCCGGCAATCAGATAGCCGGTGAACTTCGCATCGATGATCCAGGCGATGGCAAGCGCCATCAGCGTCAGAATACCGGCATTCACCAACGCTGCACCCAGGTTTGCCAGAGCCACGTAGTCCGTGATCAGGATCCCAGGCGACGTGAGGATCATCCACATGCCCGACATCACCTCGTCGAAAGGTGTCACCAACAAGCCTACGACGGCAAGACAAACGCCAGTGCCGCCCAGCAACATCGTGATTCTGCGACGGTTCTCAGTGGCTCTCTCCATCCATATCTCCTATTCGTGTTGTCATCGACCCAAGCGAGATCCGGCGATCCTGAGAGTCGTCGAAGGACTGCGCCGGACCACGCCAAGACCAGCACGCATGCTACTTGGGCGCCGGGAACAGGCAACTCCAGAGATGCGAACGCCATGATATTAGGATCACACTGGTGAGATTGTACGCCATCTGGCTGCCCTGGCAATCGCCCCTTGCCATCACAAGATGCCCTCACGAGCACCTCTGCCGCCCCTGATCCGGAGAATCGTGAAGACCGGTGCGTACTTCCTGTCTCTTTGACGTCATCCGCATCTGAGGCTATCCTATGCTGCAGATCACACACACCCATCAGGAGGTGGATGCTCAATGTACACTCTCAAGAGTGAAGCGCTCGAAGTCGCCATCCTCGACCCGGTCGCCGACCGCGCACGGCTCGGCACCCGCTACTGCACCGGCGGGTATATCTTCTCCGTCACCGACCCGGTGCACGGCAATCTGCTCTCGGGCCCAACCTATCCCCAGAGCTTCAACACTTTCGACGGGCAGGGCATTCCTGACGCCTTCAATCTGCAGCCCCTGACCGGCCTCGGTAGCCCGCGCACCGAGGGCGTGCCTGTGCCGGGGGATGGACTGGCTTTGATACTCGGCGTCGGTGTTTGTGACCTCAGCAGGAACGAGGTCGAGGCGTGGTGCGCGTGGGACGTGGAAGCGGAGGATACCGTCATCCGGATGACAACGCACCACGACTTCCGTGGCTACGGTGTCACGATAGTGCGGACGGTGACTCTGATGGAGCGCACGATCCGCTCGGAGACCGTGGTCAGCAACGCCCGCCGCCCCCTCTCCTTCCGCTGGTTCCCCCACCCCTTCTTCCCACACCCGGAGACGGATGAACTCTGCAAGTTCAACATCCCGGTGAGTTTCCCAGAGAACGAAGGCTACGCCATGGGCGCGAGCGGCTTCATCCTGCGCAAGGGCGACAACTGGCGACGCGGTTACTACCAGGCCCTGGATCACGAGGCCACGGCCAACCTCGTCATCTTGCAGAAACACCCGAAGCTGGGCCTTGTTGCCGCGACTTTGAGCTACATCCCGGACTTTTTCCCCATCTGGGGCAACGCCAACACCTTCTCGTGGGAGCCCTTCTTCGAGCGCTCGCTGGCACCCCAGCAGGCCATCAGCTGGTGGATTGACTACGAGTTCTAGGCAGGGGCATTGCGTGTGGCCTAAGCAAACTCATCGGTCATCCCTCGCTGTCTCACGTTGTTGATGGACATGGCTGCTCGGCTCGCTCAGCATGACAAGTGGCATGCGCTCTGGCCTCAAGTGCAATGGCCCTGGAGGGCCAGTAGATCCCTTGATACCAACATGTTGGTGCGGCAGGTATGTGGGATATCCATCCGGTTCTGATTGTTCCATACTGAAGGAGGATCTGCAATCGATCAGATATCGCGACCCGAGTTCCCAAGTTTTGCCGGCCTCCTCGGGATGGGCACGCTAGTTGCCTGTTCGCCGCCCGTTGTCCTCGGGCGGCGGGTATTTGCACGTGAGACGCACCACTATATACTATGCGGGAGGCCGACTGGTAGAATGCCATCAGTATGGGCATTCCACCCCCTCGTAGGCCGTGGAAGGTAAGAACGCCGGTTTCAGCTAGGTCACTTGTCCTGTCATCTAGGAAAGCAGGGAGAGCCACGATGCCATCACAGATCAACTCGCAGGCAGCCCACGTGGATACAACCGTGGTCCGGGTCCGCTTTGAGCATTTGCAGGAGACACTCGGGATTGGTACGCCACGACCGAGACTGTCCTGGTTGGTTGAGACCAGTACGACGGGCTGGACACAGGCGGCCTATGAGATTGAGGCCTATACTCCAGCGGGTACCCTCTACGGTCAGACGGGCCGGGTTGAGTCGTCGGAGTCGGTGCTGGTTGCCTGGCCGTTTGCGCCCCTGGCTTCCCGCCAGCGAGTGGCGGTTCGCGTGCGTGTCTGGGGTGGCGGCGGGCAGGTGTCCGCGTGGAGCGAACTTGCGCCGGTCGAGGCGGGATTGCTCGATCCAGGCGATTGGACGGGGCGTTTTGTCCGGCCCGATTGGGAAGAAGACGCTGCCACCCCTCAGCCCGGCCCGCTGCTGCGCAAGGATTTTGCCCTGCGCAAAGGCTTGCGGCAGGCGCGTCTCTATGTCACCGCGCTGGG
>CBFCZM010000308.1:0-4015 GCA_965602565.1 uncultured Anaerolineae bacterium | reverse complement strand
CGACTCCTTGGAGCCCGTCTGTGTCATCAGCTCGGGCCGCATGGGTACGAATGCCGCATCCAGCGGTGCCCAATCAATCCCGAGACTGGTAGGGTCAAGGGCAAAGCCGTGGTTCTGCGTCGTGATGACGATCTGACCCGTGCGCATGTCCTTGACCGGATGATTCGCTCCCCGGTGGCCAAAGCGCATCTTGTATGTCCGACCGCCCACCGCCAGCCCGAGGAGCTGGTGCCCCAGACAGATGCCGCCCAACGGCACGCGCTGCTTGAGCAATGCACGGATCGTCGTGATGGTGGCCGCTAACGGCTCCGGGTCGCCGGGACCGTTCGAGACCATCACGCCGTCCGGCTGAAGGGACAGCACTGCGGCAGCGTCCAGGTCGTACGGCACCCCCGTGACGACTGCCCCTGTCGCCATAAGGTCACGAACGATGCCCTGCTTGCAACCGGCGTCAATCACAACAATATGAAGACGGTCCGGGTCACCCGAGGCATCGCCAGAAGCACCATAGCCCACAACCGCATCCGTGGTGACATCCCCGGCCAGGTCGCGCCCCACCATCGTCGGACTCTGGCGAACACGTGCGATGACAGCATCAGGATCGAGATCATTCCTGTCGGCCGCGGTGACAATGCCCCCCCGCATAGCCCCCTGGGTCCGCAGATGACGCGTCAGTGCCCGTGTGTCGAGACCCTCAATGGCTACCACACCTGCACCTTCCAGATAGTCGCCAAACGCCAGGGTGGCCCGCCGATTGAAGGGGGACCGCACCGCGCGATGCACCGCGAAGCCGGCCACGTGAAGCCGCTCAGATTCAGCGTCGTCAGGGTTCACCCCATAGATGCCGATCTCAGGATACGTCATCACCACGATCTGGCCGCGGTAGGAGGGGTCAGTCAGCACCTCTTGGTACCCTGTCATCCCAGTGTTGAAGACCAGCTCACCGAATGCCTCGCCGGTCGCCCCCACCGACGTCCCCCAGAAGACCGTACCGTCCTCCAGCGCCAGCAGCGCAGGGCTGCTCTCGGATTCCATGCAGATTCCTCTTTTCCCAGACTGCGCACCACACCACTGAACCTGTGTAGACGCTGTCTACGCGTAGACTCCGTCTACGTGTCAGTCAGCCAGGACCATCCTTACCTTCTCGATCACCGTCTCGATGTCGTCCTCTTCGATGACGAGGGGCGGCAGAAACCGCATCACGGTGGATCCCGCCGGCAACGCCAGTACGCCCTGCCCAGCCAGCGCCGCGAGGTAGGCCCCCGAACGACTACGAAGCTCAATGCCCACCATCAGGCCCAGGCCCCGCACCGCACGAACAACAGAGGCATCGATAGAACGGAACCCCTCCAACAACCGCGCCCCCAGTCTAGCTGCCCGCTCAGGTAGATGATCCTCTTGCATCGTCCGAATCGTGGCCAGCGCCGCAGCGCAGGCCAATGGGCTGCCACCAAACGTACTGCCGTGGACATGGCCGGGGATCTGGCCCACGCGGTCGCCGATCAAGGTCGCGCCCATCGGGATGCCGCCGGCGATGCTCTTGGCGACGGTCATCAGATCAGGCCGCAAACCGTGGTGCTCACTGGCAAAGAGCTTGCCCGTGCGCCCGAACCCGGTCTGCACTTCGTCAACGATGAACATAGCGCCGCGCTCCTGGCACAGGGCCTGCACACCCAACAGATAGTCCCCACTGCCCAGGTGCACACCCCCCTCACCCTGCACCACTTCGACGATCACAGCCGACGTCTCTTCGTCAACCACCTTCTCCATCCGCTCCAGCTTGTTGTAGGGGACGAAGCTGAAGTTGGGGATCAGCGGCTCAAACGGCCGGCGGTACTCCTTCCGCCACGTGGTGCCAAGCGCTCCCATCGTTCGACCGTGGAAGCCGCGCATCGTTGAGATGACCTTGGTGCGCTTGGTGGTCAAGCGCGCGAACTTGAGTGCTGCCTCAACCGCCTCTGTGCCTGAATTGCACAGAAAAGCGCGCTCCAATCCGGGAGGCGCCACGCGAACCAGTTCGGCCAGCAGATGTGCCCGCACATCGTTGTAGAATCCGTTGGGAGCCAGGAACAGCCGCTGCGCCTGCTCCGTCACAGCCTTGACGACGGCGGGATGCGCATGTCCCATATTCGATGCGCCGTGTCCACCAATGCAGTCGATGTACCCTGTGCCATCCATATCCCAGATGTGAGCGCCCTCACCACGCACCAACACGATCGGCTGCTTGCCGTACGTGCCGCTCTCGTGGTCCGTCTCCCAGGTCATGATCTGGTCCCGGTCATAGGTCATTCGGCTCATGAATCCTCTCCTGTACTTCGTCTTCAATCAGCAGTAAGCAGTGGACGACGCCATACTCCTTACTCCTGTCCTGCAGTCGCTGACCGCTTCCTCCTATTCCACCACCGTCCCATTGCCCGCCAACGCGCTCTGCACGGGCTGGTCGACGCGGCCATCGGCGAGGATCACCTGGCCGGCGCCATCTCGCAGTGCCTCAACCGCACCCAGGACTTTGCGCTTCATCCGGCCTCTGGCATACCGGTCGAGATACTCCTTGGCCTTGGATTGGGGGATGTGGGTAATGAGGCTGGACTCGTCCTCGACATCGCGCAGGAGCCCTGGCACGTTGGTGAGTATGACCAGGGTATCGGCGCCTAACGCCGCCGCGATGGCCCCCGCAGCACGATCGCCGTCCACATTGAGAGCCTCGCTCTCGTAGCTGATGGCCTGCGGCGCGACAACCGGCGTATACCCCGCATCCAGCAGCGTAGTCAGCAGCCCGGCGTTGACCTTCTCAATCACACCGCTGTACTCACCGCGCAGGATCTTGCGCTTGCCGCCCTCTTTGATCCGCAGGAAAGCCTTGCGCTTGCCCTCCAGCAGACGGCCGTCGATTCCGGAAAGACCCACCGCGTTCACGCCCAGCTGCTGCAGCCTCTCAACGATCAGCTTGTTGATCTTGCCCGCCGTGACCATCACGAAGATCTCCAACGTCTCGCGGTCCGTGTAGCGGCTGCTGTGCCCCGAAATCGAGGTCACAAATCGCGGCGGGTGTCCCAACTTCTCGGAAACGACGTTGGTCTCGTGAGACCCACCATGAACCAGCACGACCTGCTGCCCCTGCTTCACCAACTCGGCCACATCCGCGACGACCGATTCCGTATCGACGCCTTTGCCACCGCCGACCTTAACAATAAGCATGTACACGCTCCCTGTGACTACCGCCGTATCAGATCACGATTCACCATTCACGATTCAGGTCTACTCAAGAACGTTACATACAGCTCCATGATGTACCCGCAAGAGAACGGATGGATTGTGAATCGTGAATCGTGACACCACGACACATGACATTGGACCCCGGACTTCCGGTTTTGCGACTAGACCGGGTGCAACCCCGGGAACTCAAGTCCCAGCTTCTCATCCCAGCCATACATCACATTCATGGACTGAACCGCGCTGCCTGCAGCCCCCTTCATCAGATTGTCGATGGCGGAGATGACGATCAGGCGCGAGCCGTTGGGATCGGCAACGAAGCCCACGTCGCAGTAGTTGGAGCCGGACAGGAGCTTGGGTTCCGGATAGCGATGAATGCCGCGGCGCGAACGCACCAGACGCACGAAGGGTTCGTCCCTGTACTCATCACGATAGAAGCGCCAGGCGGCACGTTCTTCAATGGGCTCTTTGAGCAGACAGTGGCACGTCGCCAACGCTCCCCGGACGATGCCGACCGAGGTGACGGTGAAATGGAATCTGGGGTCATCCGGATCCAGCTTGAGTTCCTGGATCATCTCGGCAATGTGCCGGTGCCCGAAGGGTGAGTAGGTCCGCACCACGTTGGCCCGCTCCGGATGGTGCGATCCCGGATTGCCGCGGTGACCGCCCTCTGAGGAACCAACCTTCACCTCGACCACCGTCTCACGCACCAGGCCACGCTTGTACAACGGCCACAGCGCGAGGTTCGTCACCGTCGCATTGCAGCCCACGCCGCTGACGTACTTCGCCCCGGCCATCTCCT
>CBFCZM010000307.1:0-4024 GCA_965602565.1 uncultured Anaerolineae bacterium | reverse complement strand
AGATGCCGGCTGCGTGCTGCCGGATGAATCCCGCCCGCAGCAGCAGTTGGTGACTCGTCACCTGGGCCTCAGACGGTGCCTCGCGGGAGGTGTTGCTGAAGAGTCTTGTCATTCGCATCGGGGTTGGCTCCCTGGGGAGGTGATCATCATCGGGACTTGGCGCGCCGGCGGGCGGTCTTCCGGTGGCGAATAATCCTGCGGGCGGCTTCACGTGCCCCCGCCATCACGTTCTGTACGCCACCGCCGCTCTTGCTCTGCGACCCGACGTACCACAGACCGGTGATCGGCGTCTCGTGATCCGGCCCATCGTGTCCCATAACCGGTGCGCGGCCGCCGAATGCGTGGTGCTGCTGATGGGTCCGTGTGCGGAAATCCTCAGGTGTCAGAATGACCTGCGTCACGATGTGATCCCGTAGGTCGGGGATGATGCGCTCGGCCTGCTCTATGAGCTTGACAGCCAGCTCCTGTCTCCGACTGTGCCAAGTTCCCTCGCTTAGCTTGTTAGGAGCGATGGTATAGATGGTGAGCGAGTGCTGGCCTGCCGGTGCCAGACCGGGTGAGTGGGCGGTCGGGACGTACATCACAAAGCCATCCTGTCCCTCGTGGTAGTGGCCGTGCTGGCACGCCGATATCGCGTTCTCAACGTCGTAGGTGCCGTAATGGTAGCAGAGCACGTCCGGTTGGTAGTCACGCGGATCCAGATCAATGCCCAACTGAACCATCAGGACCGATTCCATGAGGGGAAGTTCGTCTATCTGGTAGGCGAAGCCCGATGGCAGGTACTCGCGGCCGACCGCATGAAAGAAGGTCTCCCGCGCACCGCCGGTGGCAATGATGACGTCTGCTCTTTCGGCTTGGCCGCTGGTCAGCGCCACGCCTGTGACCTGGTCCGCATCCACCAGGATCTTCTCGACGGCGGCGTTGGTGTAGATCTTCCCGCCGTGGCTTCTGATCACGCCTGCCATCGCCTCGACCAGCGTGCCGCACCCTCCCTTGATGAAGTGGTAGCTGGGGCGCTTGCCGGCGCTGGAGATTCGGCGCGGGATGCGGTAGTCGTAGACATTCTCAGCATTTAGCATTGGGATTCCGAGGCCGGCGAACCGGCTGGGGCGAATGACCAAGTCGGCCAAGATGGAGGTGAAGACAGCCTTGAGCCGTGGATCGACGAAGAAGTGGTTCATCAGCTTCTCGGCAGTCCAGTCCTGCCTGTCCTTGACACGACCGAACGCAGCCCAGAGGCGCAGCTTGAGCCATGACTTCAGAGGTCCCCGAGCCAGTTCTGCCCTCGTGTTGAGGGCGGCCACGTTCATCATGCGGTTGTAGAAGCGGTAGTATCTGTCGATCCCAGTTACCTCCGACGGGAAGAGCTGCTTGAGGCGCTCCCGGCGCCACAGGGGGCCCTCGTAGGCTTCAGGCCTGTGCAGGTCGAACTCGGGGAAGATGTAGGTTCGGTCGGACATCTGGAGCGGCACCTGGTTCGCTATGCCGAGTTCGGTGAGAATGCGCCCCGCGCGTTCGTTGCGTGCGAACCCTTCCAGCAGCAGCGGGCCGAGATCCCACCCGAAGCCATCCTGCTCGATGGTCGCTGTGACGCCACCGATGTCAGGATACTGCTCGAAGATGGTGACAGCGTAGCCGGCCCGGGCCAGATAGGCTGAGATGGTGAGACCTGACATACCGGTGCCGATCACCACAGCCTGTGGCTGGATCTGACCCTTCTTTCTCACGGCTGACCTCCGTCCGAGGAAAATGCAGAGTGAGCGAATCAGGAATCAGCGAATCCGGAAACCAGTACCGTTCGCTGATTCTCTATTCTTCGATTCTCGTCTCATCGCACCTTGAACAGCAGTATGAGCAGAATCGGTGTTCCCACCGCTTGCAGAAGCACAAACCGTACAAGAACTTGTGTGTTGGACCACCCTAGAGTGTGGCGTACGTGATCGTGGAGCGGGTAGCGGATGTTCTTGAAGATCTTGATCTTGAGGAAGCGCAGCAGGGCGACTTTGAGCAAGCCTGTCGCGCCGTTGACCAGGGCGATACCTGCTACTACGAAGATGAAGAATGGATTCCCGGCGGCCATGACCAGAATGCCGATCAACAGGCCCATCGGGCGTGACCCGGCATCGCCCATCAAGACGGCGCTGGGCAGGCTGTTGTGCCATAGGTAGCCGGCCAGGCAGCCAACCATGATGAAGGCCATCAATGCCCAGTTGGCACCTTCGACGTAGTGGGGCACCAGCAGGTACCGCGAGATATCCGTGTGACCCACGATACCATAGAGGATGCCACCGAGATAGATGAAGGCGAGGATCGCAAGACTCGCCGACAGGCCGTCGACGCCGTCCGTGCAGTTGGTGGCATTGATCATCAGCCACAGAACCAGGGTTGTCAATGGGATGAAGAGCCACGGTGACAGTATGATCGAGGTCTTGAGTAACGGCAGCCAGATCTCATATTCCTGGAATTGACACAGGGCGATCGCAGCTGTCAACGATATAAGCAGATCGATCAGCCCCAGGACGTACTCGCTCCAGCCGTGGCTGCGATCGTCAAGGTATCCCTCCAGTGTGCACAGCAGCACGCACGTCACAATCCCGACAATCCGCCAATCGAACGGGATGACGAGCAGCGCAACTATGGCAAAGATGGGAACGAAGATGAGGCCTGCGCCGACGGGCTTGCCTCTGGCCTGTTCCGGATCGACAGCGTGAGGTCGGCCACGATCGTGCGGGAGAAAGCCCCAAAGCTTGGGCAGACAGTACCAGGTCGCGAGAGCGGCCATAGCTGTTCCGGTACCAGCCAGGAAGAGATACGAGTTGAAGAGCCGGAAGGGTCCGAAGAGCTGCATGAGATGCTGGCCTAACCAAGGTAGCAACGCGGTTCTCCTTTCAGAGCAGCATTGCGAGCTGCAATGCAGGTGCTCGCAGTTGACCAACGCATACGGTGCGCCCCCCCCCGGCTATGCGGTGCACCGTCCACCATTATACCAGAGACAGTACCTTTGTCCCTTGGGGCGTCCATGAGCAATCAGGCCGTGTATGGTCCTTCACAGCTGCGGCATGACCTTGATGTTCTCGAAGCTGATCGGGCCATCGTTGCTGTAGAGGAGGAGGGTTTTGCCCTGCCGTTCTGGCAGCCGGTTTATCAGACAGCGCTGGCCGGCGATGCAGACGTCGATGATATCCTCAAAGGCTACGATGTCCAGGTTGAACGGTTGCCGGATTTCGCGGACCTGCGTGAGGCCAGCATCCTGCAGAGCGACGGCGGCGTCGTGTGGCCGGAACCTCAGATCATAGCCGCCGGCGAAGTGTCCGGCACTTCGCAGCCGCAGTCCAAACTCGGGCGCCGGCCTTGCGCCGCTGCCACGGGGATCGACACGCATCGTGATTCGGCAGGCGCGGGGTACCCCTGTGACCGCGGCCACGGCCAAGCCCTGCGGGCTTCCACCACGGACCGCAGAAGCCGAGCATGCTACGTTCGTCGTCAGGGCACTGATGGGTAGGTCGAGGGGCTGCCCGTGGGCTGGGATGACCTCCGGCACAAAGCGCGTGCCGAGCGTGCCATCGGGGTGCTGGATTAGCTCGCGGAGGACGAGATTGCCGCCCCACTGCCGTGCGCCCGTATCGATGTCGCCCTCGCGGGTCCCGATCCAGGCGACGCCGATCCGCCGGTCGCCGAACGGGGCAGTTTTCATCACCGCTGCCAGCGGACCGTCGAAAGTGTCGGTGGGCGGTCGCATCCATGGGCCCAGGGGACTGCGCGCCATCCGGTAGTGGGCTACCAGGTTGTGGCTGAAGATCAGGTAGGTCCAGTCGTGCCAGGTGAAGAGGTCCGCGCACTCGGGCGCGCCTGGATAGCCGGTGATCAGAAAGGGTTCTGCCTCCTCCCACGTTCGGAGGTCGGTGGAGATCAAGTGTGCCAGACATCCGCCCAGACCGGCAAGCTGGGGCTCGGACAGCATGGAGGTTGCGAGCATATGAAAGGTGCCGGTGGCCGGATCCTGGAAGACGAAGGGGTCACGGAA
>CBFCZM010000306.1:0-4026 GCA_965602565.1 uncultured Anaerolineae bacterium | reverse complement strand
CAGGAGTTCGAGGGAGTGCGATATGGATAAACAGAAAGTGCTCGTCGTCTACTACTCGTCGTCCGGTAACACGCGGAAGGTCGCCCAAGTACTGGCGACAAAGCTCAAAGCCGATCTTGAAGAGATCCAGCCCATGCAACGGGTGGACGCGAATATCAAGGGCAAGAGCTCTCGCAACTTCGGCAATATGGGCCGCGTGGTCTTCGCCGGCAAGTTGAAACGTACGGTCGCCCTGCAGGAGAACGAACACGATCCGGCTGACTATGACTTGGTTGTGGTGGGCACGCCGGTGTATGCCAACACGTTGCCGCCTGAACCACGCACCTACTTGACGCAGTACAAGGGGAAGTTCAGGTCAGTAGCCTTCTTCTGCACAGGGGAAGACCCCAACAACGCTCATGTCTTTGACCTGATGACCGATGCATGCGGACAGGCTCCCACAGCTATTCAGCCCTTCCACAGTCCCAAGGTTATGGAGGATGACTTCATACCTGACGTCGAGCGCTTTGCTACTACACTCCAAGCTGGCTGGAGAGCGACCTGATCGCCGCCACGCGGCCTGGGGTTGCCGTTGGCCTCTGTGCGGTTGTCTAGGATTCCTGTGTGGGGTGTGTAGCACGCCCCGCCCAAGAGTCCTGTCGTCCTACCGATCTCTTGGCAGTGTGGCGGCGGCGATCACGCCGATGGCGCCCACAATGGCGGTGGCTGCATAAACGAGGCGATAGCTGGTGAGAGGCGCCGTGCCTCGATCCAGCAGGGACTGCAGGAGCACGCCGGCCACGGCGGTGCCCAACATCATCCCCCAGAAGCGGATCATGCTGTAGACACCGGCTGCGGCGCCTCCCCGTTTCTCGTCCGGTCCCTCCATCGCGGCTCGATGCAGCGCGGGCAGGGCTAGCCCCGCGCTCAGCCCGTTCACGAGTAGGCCTCCGGCAACCCAGGCGCTACCCCCGTTGCTGCCGGCCAATCCCAGCAACACCAAACTGGCTGTCTGGAAGCCCAGGCCCAGGAGAATTGGGCGAGGGCTACCCCAGGCGTCGGCAATTCGCCCCCCGAAGTACATGGTGGGAAAGAGCGCGGCAGCGCGAATCATGACAATCAAGCCAATCGTCGTTGCGCTAAGTCCCGCAAGATCCACCAGGAAGAGCGGGATGAGAAAAGAAGTGCTACTCATCACAAACATGCGTGTCGCTGAGCAGAGACACGTCTTGAGCAGGCTGGTGTCTGAAAGGATGGAGAGGTCGATGAAGGGCACCGCCCTGCGGCGCTCATACCAGACAAAGGTCGCCAACAGCGCTACCGAGGCCAGCAAGAGACGCCAATCGCTAAGGGGGGGATGCCCGGTGATGGATCGGCTGGTGATATAGAAGAGGAAGGACGCCAACGTCGCTGAAAGCAACAACACCCCGCCCCAATCAAACCTGTGGAGGGCGCGCAGTTGAAGGGGCGGTTCCGGCGTCCGTGCGGCTCGGTATACCATAGTGATGGCAGCCCCTCCCGTCAGAAGGGGCAGGAGGAAGATAACGGGCCATCCCAAGGTGTCGATGATGATGCCACCCAGCAAGCTGCCGGCCACGCTGGCCACCGGTCCGATGGAGTTCCACTGTCCCAGTGCGCGTCCCCGGGTTGCCTCAGGAAAGACGCGCGTGATCATAGTGATGGCCAGTGGCACGATGCCGCTGGCGCCTGTTCCCTGGATGAAGCGTCCCAGCAGTAGCAGGGGCAGGCTCTGCGACAGTGTATTCAGCGCTGTGCCCGCGAGAAAGACTGCGGCACTGACCAGGAGCATGCGACGGATCCCCAGGCTATCGCCCAAGCGCCCGTAGAGCGGCATCAGCCCAACGTAGGGCAGTGTGTAGATGGTGATCACCCACGCCATTAGGTCTATCGGCGCGTTGAAGGTCTCGCGGATAGCGGGCAGGGCCACGCTCATGACGGCAAGATTGGTCACGATCATAGCTTGGGGCAGCATCAGCGCGACGAGCAACTGACGTTTGTTCGTGGTGGGCGTCGCCTTCCCCGCATCGGTCTGTCGTCGCGTGGCTACACCACCCACAGGCTCTACGCGTTGAGCCATATCATCTCGACATCATCAGCAAACGTCACTGTCATCTCCTGAGTCCCCGAGTGGTTACGTGCTATAACGACACTGTCGCATCCGTTTGATGGTTCTCTTGGACATAGGTTCTTCTTCGTCGGGAGCCTGAAACGTCTAGACGTTCGACCGTTCAGACGTTCCAACGTTCAGCTGTCTCAGTGCTTCATCCATCTTCTCGATCAGGAAGTCCACCATCTTGTAGGTTGAGATCAGCGGGATCTTGGTCAGGGCTGCCGGTGGGCATTCTGCCTTGTAGGTGTGGGCGCTGATATCGATGCCGGCTGCCGTGAGAACCTTGGCGAAGCGGACCGTGGCCTCGACGGAGGAGAAGAAGATCGATGAAAGATGCCGGCGACCTTCGATGGCGTCGATCACCGATGCATGTTTGTGCGCCAGCGCGCGCAGTTCGCCCTCATAGTATTCGCCCAGGTCGCGGATGTAGTCCCGATTCGCCTCTGCGAACGCCATCGTCACCAGGTAGGCTAGCGACGCTAGCTCCTCCTGCCCGTTCGTCACCAGTGCGCCGAACTGATTCAGGTTGTCCATCGCCGCAGTGGTCAGAATCCTGGAGGCCGGATACTCGCCCCCGGGGAATCCCTTGCCCAACGAGACGAAGTCGGGCTGTAGACCGTATTCCCGGTACATGAGGAGCTCCGGCGACCAGATACAGGACTGGATCTCGTCCACGATAATGGGAATATCGCAGTCGTGGCACAGCTCGTAGACGCGCGCCAGATAATCCTCCCTGAGCCGGATGCCGCCGTAGTTCATCAGCACGATCTCGTGGAAGAAGCCGGCGACTTTGGTAGAACCGCTGTCGGAGGCCTTCACGGCCCGCTCGAAATCGCGGGCATCATTGATGCGGACAGGCTTGACGATGAAGTGACCCTCGCGCTCCAGTCCCATCCTGAACTCGGGCCACATATCGCGCATCACCTGCGTCAGCACCGTGGTGCCATGGTAGTTCGCCTTGCGGCCCCCGGCCTGATCGGCCATCACCAGGAAGACGGGCGTGCGCCCTTCATACACAGGGGCATCGAAGGTCTCCTGGAGCCGGTAGAACCGTGCCAACATCATCTTGAGAGCGGCTTCAACGGCCAGGCTGCCGGTCTCCAGGTTGATGACGCGGTTCAGCACGCGGGGCTGCGAACTGGCGAGCACGGCCTGAAGGCGGTCCTCCTCGCCCTTGGGAATGCCGTTGGCGACACGGATCAGCTCCTCCTCCAGGTAGCGCGTGATGTGCCCACGGGTGTTGTTGTGGGTCGCGTTGGGAATACCCAACTTCCTGGCGTTCTCGATCAACCGGTAGCCGGGGAAACTATGGCCCAACGAGGCATGGTAGTGTTCGCTCTTGGCGGTCAGATAGGCGCGTCCATCCTCGCCGACGCGAACGAAGCCGAAGCCGCTCAGGGGGGCAGCTGCGGGCTTCGTAGCATGGGTGAAGGCGTCGGTGCCGGCGCCGGTTGCCGACCGGTCGATGCCGGTACACACTCTCTCGCCGATCCGGTCGACAAGGTCATCCAGGCGGTCCTGGTACCAGGTTGGGGCCAGATCGACGCGATCGTCTGCGATCGCCCTCAGCTCTGCCACCGGGGTGCTTGTCAGGAAGGCGCGTGCCCGGCACACAGCGTCCATGTAGGCGCTTCCGACCAGGTCCCTCAGCGACAGGGAGACCGTCTGCATCGTTGTTCGTGCATCTCGGGGCATGGTTTCTGTCTCCTGTCTCAGACGCGCACACACGCTATGCCAAGTAGCGCTGCGAGCTTCTCCAACGTGCTGCTCCAGTGTCCATAGGCCAGGGCCTGGTGATGGGAGCCACCGGCCTGGCTGAACCTGGTGAGGAAGCCGGACAGTCCGTCCGGGCTCCGGGGCCTGAACTTGTAGTGTGGCCGCCGCAGGTCGCCGACGTACGGGAAGTCCATCACCTC
>CBFCZM010000305.1:0-4031 GCA_965602565.1 uncultured Anaerolineae bacterium | reverse complement strand
GTGTGCGTGGAACGATATTCCCCCAAATGACACGCTATCTGTTGGGGGCAAGCTCATTGTGCCCGGTGGTACCAAGCCCTACATCGCGCGTGCGGTAACGGCATATGCCGGTCCTATCTCCGACAGTGCTGAAGCGTCGGGCCTATTCCACTGGCCCGCGTCCGGTGTGTTGACGCAGGGGTATTGGTACGGACACCGCGCCATCGATATCGGTGCTGCCGTGGGCACGGCGATTCGCGCCTCAGATAATGGGTTCATCAGCTTCGCCGGATGGACCGACATTGGCTATGGTTATCTGGTTGTGGTTGAGCATCGGAACGGCTACCAGACCTACTATGCGCACCTGAGCGATATCTTCGTACGCGAAGGTGAAGCCGTCAGCGGGGCGCAGGTCATCGGTGCCGTGGGCAGCACGGGGAATTCAACGGGCCCGCATCTGCACTACGAGATTCGCTACAATGGGTATCCTACGAATCCGTTGATCTACTTGCCATAGCGTAGATGTGGTCTGCGTTCAACCGCGAGCCGGTCGGCTCGCGGTTTGAGTATGGCGACCTTCGCCAGAGGAGGACAGTTTGTATCTGAGCAGTGAGGAAGCGCGCGGCCTGTATGGTGATGCCGATAGCGTGCACGATTTCGACCACATACTGCGGGTGCTGGCCCTGGCTGAGCGGATCGCACAGGCTGAGGGCGCAGACCTGGTTATCGTGCGAACGGCGGCGTTGCTGCACGACTGGGGGCGCGCTGAAGCCCTCACCGTGGGGCGTAACCACGCTGACGTGGCCGGCGAGCGGGCCGAGCGCTTTCTCGCATCCCGTGGCGTGCCTGAGGCACAGATCGCGGCCGTGGTCCACGCGATTGTGGCGCACCGTTTCAGGGCTGAACCGCATCCCCAGACGCTGGAAGCCAGAGCGCTCTTCGATGCCGACAAGCTCGACGCCATCGGTGCGATTGGCATCGCCCGGGCATTTGCCTACAGCGGGGGAAACAGCCAGCGCCTGTGGGCCCCGCGGGATGTTGTAGACGTGGAACGTTGGGAGCGCGAGGGGGACGACTCGGGTCTCCATACGGCCGTGCACGAGTTCGTGGTGAAACTGGCCCGTATCAAGGAGCGACTATACACGGCGGAGGGGCGGCGAATTGCCGAGGATCGCCACCGCTATATGACCGCTTTCTTTGACCGGCTGGATGCAGAGGTCCGCGGCGAGCTCTAGAGTGAAAAGGCCCCTAGATTCTGCCGGGACATAGTGCCGGCGGGATCCAGGGGTCTCTTTGATGTCCAGATGCGTGGATGTCAGTCGCGCACTCGCAGGTGAGGGTAGAGCAGTACGTCGCGAATCGAGTGCTGGTCGGTGAGCAACATGGCCAGGCGATCGATACCCATCCCGAAGCCGCCGTTGGGAGGCATACCGTATTTCATCGCCCGCAGGTAATCCTCGTCCATCGGCTGCGCTTCTTTGTCGCCCTCTTCGTAGGCGTGGCCCTGCTGCAGGAAACGCTGCTCCTGCTCGAACGGGTCGTTGAGCTCTGTGAACGCGTTGCCCATTTCCATGCCGCCGATAAAGAACTCGAAGCGCTCAACGTGCGTTGGGTCGTCGGGCTTCTGCTTGGCCAGTGGCGAAATCTCGACGGGATAGTCGTGGACAAAGGTCGGCTGAATCAGCCCCGGTTCCACTTCCGAGAGCAGGTTGTCGATCAGGTGACCCCACGCGGCATCACTGGCGGCGTTGTAGCCACGTTCGCGCATGACATTGCGCAGCGACGCGGCGTCCGGATAGGCCGCGTAGTCGATGCCCGTTCCCTGCTGGATGATCTCGCGCAAGGTAATCCGCCGCCACGGGGAACCTAGTTGGAGCTCCTGTCCTCTGAACGACACAGCCGTCGTTCCCAGCGTCTCCTGGGCCGTGTAGGCGACCATCTGTTCGACGGTTTCCATAACGCCGTGCAGATCGGTGTATGCGCAGTAGAACTCCAACTGCGTGAACTCCGGGTTGTGCTTGTAGGATATGCCCTCGTTGCGGAAATCACGACCGATCTCATAGACCCGATCGAACATCCCCACAAGTAGACGCTTGAGATAGAGTTCGAAGGAGATGCGCAGGTAAAGGTCCTGCTTGAGTTGATTGTGATACGTAGTGAAGGGGCGCGCTGCAGCGCCACCGTAGATGGGCTGCAGGATGGGAGTCTCTACTTCGAGGTAGCCGTGGTCATCAAGCCATCTACGCAGCGCGCTGATCATCCGCGAACGGACACGGAAGACCTCACGAACCTCGGGATTCACAGCCAGATCTGCGTAGCGTTGGCGATACCGTTCCTCGACATCGGAGAAGGCGCCAAAGCGTGTCACATTGCCGTCCTCGTCCTCATACTCCTTCGGTATAGGCAGGGGGGTGATTGCTTTGGCCAACATGCGAAGGGTGGTCACCTGCAGGCTGACCTCGCCGGTCTTGGTGCGCATCATAGGGCCATTCGCCTCAACGAAGTCGCCAAGATCGACCGTCCTCCGGAAGAGATCGTAGGCCTCTTCGCCCAAGCTGTTGCGCCGGACGAAGAGCTGCAGGCGCCCGCTCTCATCGGCTATGTGGGCGAAGGAGAGTCTACCCATCACCCGGTTGCTGACTACGCGACCAGCAACGGTGACTTCGGGCAGCGGTGTCTCCGTACTTCTGGCAGCTTCGTAGACAGCGATCGCTTCGGCCGTGGTATGTGTGCGATACGACCGCCGGGGATACGGTTCGCCGCCTGCCTCGCGGAGACGTTCCAGTTTCTCGGCACGCTGCTGTTCGAGGTCGTTGAGCTCCATGATGCTTCCTAGCTGATCGAGATGATCTTGAAGACGATATCACCGTCCGGCGCGCGGACAACAGCCAGCTCTCCCACGTGTTTGCCAATCAGTGCGTGTCCGAGCGGGGATTCGTTGGAGATCCGTCCCTTGCGGGGATCAGCTTCTGCCGACCCCACCATACGGTACTCCTCGTCCGTGTCCACGCCGTCTTCACGAACCACTACGGTGTCGCCCAGGCGAACCGTGCCGTCGTTGTCTTCCGTCTTGGAGATGATTTGCGCCCTGCGAAGTTGTTCCTCAAGCTCGATAATGCGACCTTCGAGAAAGGCTTGTTCCCGACGAGCCTCTTCGAGCTCGGCATTCTCGATGAACTCACCTTCGCTAAGAGCGTTGTGCAATCTCGCA
This sequence comes from uncultured Anaerolineae bacterium, assembly GCA_965602565.1. Lineage (GTDB taxonomy): Bacteria > Chloroflexota > Anaerolineae > B4-G1 > SLSP01 > PWVB01. The sequence goes on along the minus strand of CBFCZM010000305.1, from coordinate 841 downwards.
GCCACTTCCTGGCGACGGACTGTGGTGAGAAACGCCAGCTCTTTCTCAAGGGCCTGGAATCCCTCTGGGGTTAGGTAGACTACCGCGCGATTGCTCATAACCTGCTTTCCTCCGGGTCCGGTATCAGTCTAGGACCGTGGTAAAAAGAAAACCCGGGAGCCACGGGTGCTCACAGGTTGCATAATCATATCACAGAACCGCGTTTTGTAAAGGTGTTCTAGTGTGTGGAGAGGGCGCAATGGGGACAGAGACAGACCACAAGCTGCTATGATACCCCGAATCGTCGAGAATGCCACTGGCTCGATCTAGCCAGTGCCTCCAACTGGCAGCGAGATGAAGAAGCGACTTCCTTTGCCGAGCTCGCTCTCCACCCAGATCTGCCCCCGGTGGGCTTCTACGATCTGCCTTGCCACCACCAGGCCCAGTCCTGTGCCCTGCGCCCTGTCTTCGCTGCCGGGCAGCCGCCGGAGTTTCTGGAAGAGGAGAGGGAACTGGTCTTGAGGGATACCGGGGCCAGTGTCGCTGACGGATATGATGAGTCTGTTCGCCCGCATCCGAGCATCAACGTTGATGTCGCCACCGGCATTGGAGTACTTGACGGCATTGCTCAACAGATTCAGCAGCACCTGGTGGAGCCGTGCTCTGTCGCCGACAATGGTGGGAATGCGCTCTGCCGCCGATAGGTGCACGATCCGGTTGTGTTGATCTGCACTGGGCTTGATCACCGCCACCGCGTGTTCGACCAAAGCGGCGACGTCGATGGCATCCTGGTTGATTGTGATGCGGCCTGATTCGAGCTGGGCCAGATCCAGGAACTGCGTGGCAAGATCGCTGACGCGCT
>CBFCZM010000304.1:0-4032 GCA_965602565.1 uncultured Anaerolineae bacterium | reverse complement strand
CTCCCACGACTGCCACAACCTGCTCGTGCTGGGATCGGATGACGCTGCGATGGTCGCGGCGGCCAATGCCGTGATCGGCATGAACGGCGGCATGGCCGTGGTTGCGGCCGGCATGGTAGTCGCTGAACTGCCGCTGCCGGTGGGGGGACTGATGGCCTTGGACAGCGCTGCTGTGGTGGCCAAGCGCGTCGAGGCGATTGAGGCTGGGCTCAAGGCCGCCGGTTGCCCGTATGATTCGGCGGAAATGACGATCAGCCTCTTGGGTCTGATCGTGATCGAGGAGCTGCACCTCTCGAACCGAGGTCTCGTCGCGTTGAGGCCAGGGCTGCCCCCGGCGTTCGTCGATCTCGTGGTGGAGGCGTAGGTCACCTCACCTGTGTGCTCGCGCTCAAGGTCCGGCACTTCATCGATCTGGGGGAAGTAGAGCCGAACGCGGGCTGTGGTCCGCTCACAGCAGGCTAGGTGGCGTCGCCGGTGTAGGGGCGACCGCTTGCGGTCGCCCTCTTGGCTGCGATGGCGAGCGCTGTCGATTGCGCCTGCAGTGCACCTTTGTATAATCCCTGGCGTGTTGTGCTAGGTCTACGGGAGGCGCGTCTCCATGCGTTTGATCGATGTTGTGCGGGCGCATCCCGAGCGGCTGGTGGTGCCGCTCATGGGATTCCCCGGCATTCAACTCACCCATTCCACGATCCGTCAGAATCTGTTCAATGATGAACTCCAAGCCCGCACGATTCAGGCGCTCGTCGAGCGATTCAGGCCTGATGCCGTCTTCTTTATGATGGATCTCTCGGTGGAGGCTGAGGCGATCGGCTTACCGGTCTCTTACCCGATCAATGAGTCGCCGACGGTCTCAAGTCACCCGGTGAAGTCGCTGGCGGACCTGCAAGCTTTCCGGGGCAAGGACCCGCTGCATGTTTCTCGGGCACACACCTTCGAGGCGACGATGTGCAGGATGGCCGGGCTCGATCTTCTCAAGGGGGCTTACGTGATCGGCCCGTTCACGTTGGCAGGGCTGATGATGGGGGCGACCGAGATCGCGATAGCCACCGTGGAGGCGAAGGAGTTGGTCCAAGCCGCGGCTGCCTACGCCACCGAGGTCATCGTCCCCTACGCCAAGGCCCTGACCGCTGCCGGCGCCGAGGTGATCTGCATCCTGGAGCCGACTGCGACGTTTATCTCCCCGCGGGCCTTCAAGCGCTATTCCGGGGCCTACGTCCGGCAGATTGTGGATGCGCTTCACGCAACGCCTGAGGATCCAGTGACGCTTCTGCACGTGTGCGGGGACACCAGGCATCTGGTGAGGGCCATGTGCGAAACGGGTGTGCAGGGGCTGAGCCTGGATGCGCCGATGGATATGGTGGCCACGATCGAGGCTATGCCGGAGGATGTGGTCCTCGTCGGCAACGTCGACCCAGTCTCGGTGATGGCACACTCTTCACCGGAGTACGTGGCGTCGGCAACCCGCGGTCTTCTGGAGGCCATGGCACCGTATGGCAACTTCATCTTGAGCACCGGCTGCGATCTCCCGCCGGAGACGCCGCTGGCCAATATCGACGCCTTCATGCGCGCCGGGAGGGGTGGGTAGGTGCGAAGTAGACGTCTCCATTGCATCCTTCTTGTCGATGTGCCTGTCTCTAGGTCACGGTTCCTCTAGACTGCTTCTCGTCCATTGCTGCGGTGAGGTGGGCGCCAAACAGCGCAATCGTGGCGCTGATGTAGATCCAGAAGAGCAGCACAATCACACTGCTGAGTGAGCCATAGATGATCGTGTAGCTGGCCAGACCGCTGGCTAAGTACCAACTGAATAAGCTCTTAGCGAGTTCCCACGCCAGCGCCGCAAGCCCTGCCCCCGGGAGTGCCGCCCGCCAGCGCACCAGCTTGGCCGGCACCCATTGGAAGAGGGCCAGGAACAACAGAAAGCTGGAGACCAGGGGGATCACGCGCAGCAAGGTCGACCACACCACGGTCTCGAGGAACACCAGGTTCTGCGGCACCAAGGGCATTTGGGAGAGGACGCGCAGCGTCGCCGTTGTGCCCAAGGAGAGCAGCAGCAGCAGCACGATGGCCACGACCATCAATATGCCCATCAACCGTTTCTTCACGACGCCGCGTGCCAGTGCGTCGCGGAAGGCTTCGTTGATATCGTGGGTGAGGGTGGAGAATGCGCTGGACGAAGACCAGAGTGCCCCGACCAGGCCGATCAATCCGACCGTCCCCCGTCTGTTGATGATCCTCTCCAGATTGTCGCGGATCAGGTCCTGAGAGACGGGTATGGCCTGGGAGATGAACTCCACGGCGCTTTCAAACGCCTGCTCGGTACCCAGGTTCCAGATGTAGGTGGCCGCGTAGACCAGGATGAACAAGAGCGGGAAGAGCGAGAAGAAGATGTAATAGGCCAGTGCTGCTGCTGCCTGAGCTGCCTGGGCTTCAGCGTATCCCTGACCGGCACGGCGCAGGACGCCTAGCCCTCCCCTGCTTCCGCGGTCCAGACTGCGGTATGCCTGCGTTAGCTTGCTTCTGACATTGGCTTGCCTCGCCATCAGTTTGACACCTCATGTGGGCATGCAGTGGAATTCCAACCCTTTGCCACAACCAGATCTTCTCTACCTATCACCCGATGTGTGTGCCTACGTGTATGCACAGATACATGGTACCAGAAAATGTGTTCGGCTTCCCATCAATCGTGCTTTGTGGTATCTTGGGACAAAGGCGCCCTGCGCCCCACGCCGGGGACGGCGTGAGCACGGCAGCTTGCGTGCGAAGGCCTACGATAGCCGCCACCCCACCCAGCGCGGGTGCCTTGATCGCCGTGATGATCCGTCGATGCCGCTAGTTCATCCGCTTTTTTGCGTGCTGATCACTGTCTGCTCGATCGTATCACATGGACAGATGAAGCCTGTTCTGGGAATTGCTAGGAGGAGCGCCCCTATGTTGAAGCCGGCAGTGCATCTCGAACCTGCGCAGTTGTGCCGTCATACGGATCTTTCGCGGAGTGGTTTTGAGACGACAGATGATCTGACTGATATCATCGAAGTCGTCGGTCAGGCCCGAGCTGTAGATGCTATCAGGTTCGGCACCGGCATGAAGAGCAACGGTTTCAATATCTATGCCCTGGGGCCGTCGGGGCTTGAGAAGCGCGAGCTGGTTCAGCAGTTCTTTGAATCCCAGGCAAAGGCTGGGGAAACCCCTCCGGATTGGTGCTACGTCTACAACTTCGCGCAGGACCATAAGCCATTGGCGATCCAGCTACCCCCCGGCTTGGGGAAGGTGCTCCAGAGCGATATGGCGGCGTTGGTTCTGGAACTACAGACGGCACTCTCGGCGGCTTTTGAGAGTGAGGAATATCAATCTCGCCGCCACGCGATTACCGAGGAGTTTCGTGAACGCCAGGCTGAGGAGTTCGATGAGCTCCAAGAGCGGGCTGGAGAGGAGAACATGGCGCTGATCCGCACCCCGAGCGGGATCGCCGTAGCGCCTACCGGTGAGGGTGAGGTGCTCACGCGCGAACAGATCCATGAGCTGTCCGCAGAGGAGCAGCAGGCGATCGAGGACAAGATCGAGAGTCTACAACAAGATCTCCAACGCATTCTAAGGCAGGTGCCTGCCTGGCAGCGCAAGATGCGCGAGCGGCTGAACGAGCTGAACCGCGAGATGGCGCATTTGGCTGTGGGCGCGCTGATCGACGAGCTGCGAGAGACATACGCGCACTTGCCCGGAGTCATCGCTCACCTCGATGCAGTTCAGGAGGATGTGGTTGCCAATGCGGAGCAGTTCCTCCCGCAGCAAGGGCCGGACGCCTCGCAATCTGTGTTGGCGATGCAGCAGTCTCTCACCCACCCGCTGCGCCGCTACAGCATCAATGTCCTTATCGACCATTCCGAGATGGACGGCGCGCCCGTGATCTATGAGAATAACCCCACGTACCAGAACCTACTGGGGAGGGTGGAGCACCGCGCTCAGATGGGCGCGCTGATGCCCGATTTCACGTTGATCAAACCTGGTGCACTGCACCGGGCAAACGGCGGGTATCTG
>CBFCZM010000303.1:0-4038 GCA_965602565.1 uncultured Anaerolineae bacterium | reverse complement strand
TGCGGACACGTCCTCCGCGGCCACGTCTTCTGCGGACGCATCCTCTTCGTCTTCCCACCCGATGATCCAGACAGCCAGGCCGGCTACCAGAATCGTCGCAATGATCAGCGCGGCCCACTGTCCAGGCAAGAGCCCCACATCGCGCGCCGACCATACCAGAATCGCCACCATCCCGATCGCCAACACGATCCAGGATGTCCACTGCGGGTGCTCAGTCACAAATCTCTTGATCTTTTCCATTCGCTCACTGCCTCCAGGATATCGCCAGTCTGGTCGCGGGAACACCACAGATCTGTGCGCCCTTACATAGGCCGCAGAACAGCATCCTCCCGCAGAAGCCTGCTCATCACGTTCTGCGGCTCCAGGCCACCCTCGGCTATAGCCTCGCGGCAGGCCTTATGTAGGTCATCAACACACGCAAACTCATAGCCCAAACCACCCCAAAACGCCACCAATTGGGGGCGGGGATCAGCGGGCAAGAAGAGCAACACGACCTCTGCCCGGAGATCGAGAGCCGCTGCTTCCATATTGCTCACCAAAGCACGGGCCACAGCCATGGGATCGGCCACAGACGAAGCAACCAAGTAGTCGGTGACGCGCACAACAAGGTTCTCAACCTGCCAGCCCAATAGGCCGACCAACTCACCGGCACGCTCAGCGACCACAAAGCCGATCCGGCCAAAGCACTCGGTAACACTCAACCGCGTGACCTCTGGAGCAGACGGTCTCCCTGACTGAGCAGCGTTCGCGAACTGCGCGATGGCCGCAGCATCCGACAACCGCGCTCTCCGAACCTTGAATTCTGATGCCACATACCCTCCCGCACGGCACGGAACTCCGCGAACATTATACCGGGCTTTGATGAATTCACAAAGGACACGAGCTGTAAGTTCACGCACCTCAGGGTCGGCGTTGTCCTCGGTGTGTCACCGCGAGCAGGTTGAGCACCCAAGAGCGTTGAGACCTAGCGCTAGCGAGGGGAACTCGCCGCCATACGCGGTTCGCCGCCACGCGCGCTTCGCCGCACACGGCACCGGCTGAGTGTCACAAGATCCCTCACCGGCGGGGTCCGCCAGCATGGTCGACGTGCATACCTGTTCGGGGTGACGCACGATGTGCCGACTGACCCCAAATGCGAGCGCCCTGACACCGGAGCAGTAGGTTATTTCCCAGGTGGATTGCTGGTATAATGATGGCCATACGCCGGATTGTCGAACCCGGACTCCAGACGAACCAAATCGACAACACAGAGACAGGTGGGCGGGGGACGATGTCGTGCAAGAACTCATAGCTGGGGCTCGGGAACTACAGATCTCACTGCGCACAGAGCACCTGGACGCCCTGCGCACCTACCAGCAGCAACTCATCGAATGGAACCAGCTCTTCAACCTCACTGCCATCACCGATGAGACCGGCATCCAGATCCGCCACTTCTTGGACTCACTTTCTTGCCTCCTCGCACTGGAATCCGGAGAGAACCTCGCAGACAAACGCATCATTGATGTCGGCACCGGCGCCGGATTTCCGGGGATTCCACTCAAGATCATGTGCCCCCTAATGAAGCTGACGCTCCTGGAAGCGACCACAAAGAAGACCCGGTTCCTACAGCACATAGTCGACGAGCTGGGACTTGAGGACGTGACGATCATCCACGGGCGGGCCGAGAAGCTGGGCCACGACACGGCGCACCGCCAGCAGTATCACTGGGCACTGGCCCGTGCGGTCGCAGACCTGCCCGTTCTGATGGAGTATCTCCTCCCACTGCTGCGAGTCAGTGGGAGAGCTCTGGCCCAGAAGGGCGAGAGCGCGCCGGCCGAGGTTCACCGTACCGACTACGCGCTGAATCAGTTAGGGGGACAGATCCGGCGGCTGATCCCCGTGGACCTACGCGGGATCAACGAGACCCGCTACTTGGTCCTGGTCGACAAGATCGCGGCAACCCCCAAGCGCTACCCGCGGCGACCGGGGATGCCCAGCAGGCGACCGCTCACCTCAGAATGATCCACCCGGGGCTGTGACGTTACCGCGGTGCCGTCACGGTGCCGCAAGACCACCGTCGTCCGAATAGAGCCACCTGTACGCCGCGAAATGCTCGCGGATCAACCCCACATACAGCCGTGTCTCAGAGAAGTCGATCAGTTCCACAAAGAGATCCGAATCACCCTCCGCCATTTGCCACCACCGGAACGAATTGCCCGGCCCGCCGTTGTAGGCAGCCATCGCCGCAAACATGTTGCCATCGATGGCATCGCGCTGCTCCGCCAGATACCAGACGCCGAAGCGCACGCTGACCATCGGTCGATACAGATCCGCAGTCTCGTAGCCCGGCGGCCAGTCCAATGCCTGAGCAATGGCAGCTCCGGTCGGGGGAATCACCTGCATCAGACCACGCGCAGCAGCGATAGATGTAGCAAAGCCCTCAAAGAGGCTCTCCTGGCGCAATAGGGCATAGACAAAGAGAGGCGTCAGGTTCTCTGCAGCGGCCTCCTGCTCCACCAGATCACTGTAGTAGGTCGGGTAGACCAGACACCCGATGAACCGCGGCAGCGTCGTCAGATCCTCCGCCGGCGACAGGCTCCACAGGGTAGCGGCCGCGATAATCGACGAGCGATAGAACCCGAGATCACGGAACGCCAGCGCCAGCCGGTATTGCGCCAATGGATCCTCGGCCGTAGCCTCACGCAGCTTCTCGATCTCGCCGCGACCCTCATCAAGGTGCCCGACCTGAAGCAGCAAAGCACCCCGCCGCAACCGGACATCGTTCAGCAGCGATGCTGGCAGGGCGCCGACATCTGTCTCGGGCGCCAGGTCAAGCCACTCAGCCAGCCACTTCTCTGCTTCCTGCTGTGCTTCAGGGGTATCGCAGTCGGCCAGCAGTCCGGCATCCTGAGGGAAGGGCGCCTCACCGGCCATCAGGCTGGCAGCCTGGAGCCCGTAGAAATCCCAAGGGGCTAACGCAGCCGCCTGGCTCAGCGCCTCGGTTGCACTCAAGGGTTCCCCAGCTGTCAGATACGTCCTGCCCAACCAGTACCAAGCGCCCTGTGTGGGTTCAGCGTGGGGGTACCGGAGGATCAGATCCTGCCAAGCGTTCTGTGCATCCTCAACCGCACCCGCGCGGTAGCGTGCCACCCCGGCCCAGAAGCGGGCCTTCGGCGCGATTGCATCATCGGGATAGCGCTCAGCCAGCGCCAGCAAGAGATCCGCAGCCTCCACAGCCGCATCAGTGCGTCCCAAATCTGCCGCGGCCAACGCCATCCCAAGCCACGCATCCGGAACCAACGGGTCCTCAGGATGCGTATCTATGAGCATCTCGAACTCGGCCAGGGCCAGTAGAGGATTGCCGGCCTCAAGATATGAGCGACCGGCGAAGTAGTGAGGTACACCATCGTGGTCCGGATCACCCATCACCACGCGTGCGAAGGCCTGTGCGGCAGGGCCATACGCCTCGGCGTGATAGTCCAGCAGTCCCTGCAGCGCATCGTCGATTGGCTGCCCAGCTTCCACCAGGGTGATCAGCGCCTCGTATGCCTGATCCGTCTTCGGGTAGGCGGCGACCAGTGCGAGCATCTGCTGGTAGGCCGAGGCCGTATCCCCATAGACCAGGGCCGTCTCGGCCGCCTGGTACATAATGCGAGCACGATACTTCGGGATCTTGGCAATCGACAGGATCGCATCGTAATTCCCAACAGCAGCTTCGTACTCGCCGCCGGCCGAGGCCGCGAGGGCCATCTTCTCCAGCAGCCACACCTGCTCCGGCGCCGTCTCGGCGGCCATCAATGCGGCAAAGTAGGTCTCGGTTGCGAGCACGTATTCACCGGCAGCAGCGTACGCATCGCCCATCCACTCGTTGATGTACAGCAAGAGCATGGGCTCGGCCTGCAACGCGGCGGAATAATGCAGTGTGGCAGTGATATAGGCGCCGGAGGCATGTAGAGCATCGCCCAACAGGATCTGCGCGGCAACAGTAGCAGACGACGGCGCCGTCTGTCCCAAAGCATCGACTGTGAGCACTGTCAACACGTCGATGGCGGCCTCATA
>CBFCZM010000302.1:0-4049 GCA_965602565.1 uncultured Anaerolineae bacterium | reverse complement strand
TCTCCTCTTCCTCCGCCAACCGCAGTTCACGCAGCGCGTTGTTGAGCTCGACGATTGGGCCGGGCTCCATGAATAGCGTGGCCCCACTCGATGATCGGTCGTGCACGATGCCGTCTATCTGGCCCTTGAAGTCGGCCTGGACCGGGATCACGTAGCGCCCGTCGCGCCGCGTGATCAGGGCCTCCTGCAGGTAGGGCGCAACCTGCGACGAGCTGATAATCCGCCGGAGTCGCTCCTGCACCCGATCCTGGGCCACGCGCAGTTGCCGACGTATCTGCGCCAGTTCAGCCGAGGCATTGTCACGTACCTCGCCACGATCGTCCAGCACCTTAGCGATAGCATCACGCAAGCCGGGCAGTGACTCTATGCGCCAGGCAATGTCGGCCAGACTGGGAAATTGTGTCTCCAAACGTGTAAGCGTGCGGCGAACGCGCTCAGCGCCCAGCAGCGTGCCCCGTATCTCCAGAAGATCACTTGGCGGCAGCACCACACCACGCTTGGCCCGTTCGGCCGACGGACGGACATCCATCACACCACCCAACGCGAAATCGGGATGGGCCTTGAGAAGGGTGCGCGCCTCGGTGGTAAGCGATAGCAGATCCGTAGCTTCTCGGACATCGAATACCGGCTCAAGCGCCAGCGCAAGCGCTTGGCCGCCCGAGAAATCCACATAGCGTGCCAGACGCTTCAGGATCTCAGGATACTCCAACGTCACCCAGTGACGCATAGTCGAATGGCGATTCATCAACACTCCCACCCCAGGCAGATCACACGCCTACTGGGGGAACAGCACCGGCGGCAGGCCTCGGAAAAACAGTGCAAACAACCACCCGTAGGCAGCCATGACAGATGACGTATGGGGACGTAGCCCTGAACCCAGGTATTGAGCCCGAAGTGAAGCCCACCCGGTCTCATTGGTCACCCAGCGCTCCGCCACCATCGCCCCCATGCTGTTCAGCAACAGGGACACCAGGATCACGGCGATCACGACTCCGACAATCATACCCAGGAGATTGTCCAGAAAGCCCAGCTTCGGCAGTTTCGTATCCGGGAAGGCGACGTGAATCAGGATGTAACTCACCACCAGAAGGATCACCAACAGGGCATCGAAGACGATGCCGTGGAACAAAGATGGGTTCGGCCCGCCAATCGCCTGCACGCGGAATGCCACCTGCCTGTACGTCGCCGCACTCAGAAGCGTCAGAGCCCAAAGCGCGGTCGCCATGAAGAGGGCACGCATCAGACCCGCCACAGCGAAGAAAACGACCACACCGACCCCCAGGAATATCAGCAGCCAATCAATCGATGTCATGGTTACAGCCTCCTGCCCACGCAAGGCGACGGGAAACCCAAGGCACGGCCCACACGAACCACAGCAATTATACCACGCCCCTGGTTTTCACCCGCACGCGGACTTCCGCGGGACAATCTCAGAATCCCTGATAGGTGCTCCGGTGGATGCGCCCGTCAGCCAACAGGAGTCTCTTACGCGTGGGCTCTCCCCATCCCTATTCCATTCTAGCGTGACGAGGAGTGCGAATCAAGGTGGAATGAAGAGAGCCACTCGTATGGGAGAACGAGTGGCTCTCTATGTTCAGCCTATCGTGCGAGACGCGGACCTGTGGGCCAATCAGTGGCGATTCTCCGGTCCGCCCGAACCGTCAGAGCGTTCCGGGTCACCGGGACCCTACGAGCCTGCGGCTACGGGCGCCGCCTCGGTATCCGGCAGGCGTGCACCATCGTCGCCCCCACGCCGCTTGCCACTGCCGTTGTCGGCGTTGGTGTCATCGTCGATCTCATCCTGACCCACCTCATCCAGTGGGAAGACCGTCTGACAGGCCGTGCATGTTGCCGTGTCCTTCTTGGACACCACGAGGAGACCACCGCAGATGGTACAGGGCGTCGGCAAGGGCCGCTTCCAGGATGTGAACTCACACTCGGGCCAGATGGAGCATCCGTAGAAGGGTCGCCCACGTTTGGTGCGGCGCAGGACAATCTGCCCATCCTCGCAGTCCGGGCACTTCACCCCGATCTCCTCAAGCCAGGGCTCTGTAAACCGGCACGTGGGGAAGTCGTTGCAGCCAATGAATTTCCCGTAGCGGCCCCAGCGAATAATGAGCTGTCCGTCATCACATGCGGGACACTCGCGCCCCACATACTCTATCTGCTCGATCTTTGGAACCGCCTGATCGGCTCTCTCCAGCGTCTTCTCAAACGGCCCGTAGAACCCTTGCATCAACGCCACCCAGTCACGCTCACCCGTGGCGACCTTGTCAAGCTCAGACTCCATACTGGCAGAGAAATCCACGTTGATCAAGTCCGGGAAGTTCTCCACCAGAAGATCATTCACTAGAATCCCCGTCTCAGTCGGCTCCAGTCGGCGCCGGCGACGATGCACGTAGTCACGCTGTCTCAGCGTGGTCAGGATGCTGGCATAGGTCGAGGGACGGCCAATGCCATATTCCTCCAACGCCCGGATAAGCGTTGCATCGCTGTACCGCGGCGGTGGCTGCGTGAAGTGCTGCTCCGGAAGAAGTCGCATCAGATCCAGCAGTTGGTCGACCTTGAGCGGCGGGATTCGCTGAGCTTTCTCTTCGGCACGATCATCAGACTTCGTCTCTTCGTAGACCACCAGGTATCCAGGGAACCGGAGCGTGGAGCCGGAGGTTCTGAAGAGGTAAGGCTTTTCGGCCTCATCGCCGGCAGAGACTTCGACACTCATCGTGTCGTAGATCGCCGGGTTCATCTGGCTGGCCAGGAAACGCCGCCAGATCAGATCATACAACCGGTACTGGTCCCGACTCAAGTGGGCCTTGATCGTATCGGGGACGCGGGAAACACTCGTGGGCCGGATCGCCTCGTGGGCCTCCTGAGCAGCCTTCGACCGGGTCTTGTAGATGGGCGGCTTCTCCGGCAAGAACTCCGGACCATAGTGCTTGGTGACGTAGTTCCGCGACTCCGCTTGCGCCTGCTTCGAAACGTTGGTGCTATCAGTACGCATATACGTGATCAGGCCCTCAGCGTTACCGTGACCCAAGTCAATGCCCTCATAGAGCTGTTGCGCAATCTGCATCGTCTTGCGTGCTGAGAAGCGCAGCTTGCTCGAGGCCTCCTGCTGCATCGCGCTGGTCGTGTAGGGAGCCGAAGGACGGCGCGTGCGCTTGCCCTTCTTGACCGTCGACACAGTGTAGATCGCGTGCTCAAGCTCATCCAGAATCGGCGTAACGTCACCCTCATGCGTAAGAGACACGTCCTCGCCGGCGATCTTCACCAGACGAACCGTGAATGCCGACAGATCCTTGCCAGCCTTGGCTTCCTGAACCGACAGCTGTGCATCCAGCGTCCAGTACTCGTCACGTACGAAGCTCTCGATCTCACGCTCACGCTCAACCACCAACCGCAGTGCGACAGACTGCACGCGCCCAGCGGATAGGCGGCCGCGGATCTTGCGCCACAGCAGTGGGCTTAGTTTGTAGCCGACCAGGCGGTCCAGGATGCGTCGCGCCTGCTGTGCATCCACCAGATCCATGTTGATGGGCCGTGAGTGAGAGAAGGCCTCGTCGATCGCAGGTTTGGTGATCTCGTGAAAGACCACGCGCCGCGTCTGCTCGGGGGCCAACCCCAATACCTCGTAAAGGTGCCAGGCAATCGCTTCTCCCTCGCGGTCCAGATCCGTGGCCAGGTAGACCTCGGCGGACTTCTTGACCGCTGCCTGCAGCTCCTTGACGACCGCACGTTTCTCGTTCGGTACGCGGTACCTGGGTTCGAAGTTGTTCTCGACATCAACGGACAGTTTTGAGCGCAGCAGGTCCCGGACATGGCCTACGGAAGCCTTCACCGTATACCCTTTGCCCAAGAAGCCACCCACCGTGCGGGCCTTGGTCGGAGACTCGACAATCACAAGTTTGCCGGTGGGCTTGGGCGGCTCAGGCTTCGGGGGGCGCTCCAGATCCGCATGCATAGGCGTCTCACCCATGCGAAACATCTTGGTCCCACAGACTTCACAGCGGCCTTGAGTCGCAGGCTGCCCTTTCCTGGTGAAGACGGGC
>CBFCZM010000301.1:0-4053 GCA_965602565.1 uncultured Anaerolineae bacterium | reverse complement strand
CGCCGTTGTCATCCTCTCATCGGTCCCAGGTGTGATCGTAGTCTATCATTCTTCAGGTGAAAGAGAAGCAACCGCTCCCCAGCGTCTTTGTCATGAGGTGTCTTGAGGAGTACAATGCAGTCATAGTATGGGGCACGTCATGGGTGCTAAGGAGTGGAACAACCGTGAAGAAAGTCTTGATCACCGGGGTCTACGGTTTGATCGGAAATGCGGTCTACCGGCGTCTATTGGGCCGTCCTGAAGTCTACGAGGTTTATGGATTGTCACGGCGGCGACATTCGTCCGACCGTATCTCGGAGGCTGCTATGGCTGAGGTCCCCGAGGAGCGGTTCCATCTGGCACATCTTGAGGACTTCGAGGCTGTGTGCCAGGCGGTCGAGGGGATGGACGTGATCATCCATATGGCGGCCGATCCCAGTGGCCAACGCGGGTGGGAGAGCGTCCTGAACAACAATGTGATTGGGGCGTACAATATCTTTGAGGCAGCGCGGCTGGCTGGTGTCAAGCGGTTGGTTTTCGCCAGCTCGATCCAAACCATCTTTGGATACCGGGACACAGAGCCCTACACAACGTTGTTCGCGGCGCGCTACGACGAGGTGGATCCGGAGACTATCCCGGCGTTGACGCACAAAGACTGTGCACGCCCGCTGAACCTCTACGCCAGCAGCAAGGTGTGGGGGGAGGCGTTGGCACACGCGTATGCCCATCGTCACGGTCTATCGTGTCTTGTGCTGCGCATCGGTTGGGTTGTGGAGGAAGACCGACCGCCAAGCCCCTGGGGCCAGAACCAATGGTGCAGCCAGCGTGACATCGCGCAGCTTTGCCAACGCTGTGTGAACGCCCCCGATGACCTGCGCTTCGATATCTTCTACGGTGTGTCGGGCAACGACTACAACTGGGTCGACATCGAGCACGCCCGCGAAGTACTGGGCTACGAGCCGTTGGATCGGGTGGAGGACAAGATTGTGGCACGTTGAAAGCTGCGGGTCGGCAAGTCCTTCTCCTAACGCGCAGCTCTCAAACCTGTAGCCTGCAAGGCGCAGCGCCGCGACAACGTGCTGTGTCGCAGCTTGACCAATGTTAGGAGTCTGACTATGAGAATCACCGATACCTCGACGTACCCCGTTTGGGGCGGACACCGGAACTTTCTCTTTGTGGTTGTTGATACAGATGAAGGGATCTTTGGCGTGGGCGAGGCCGGGCTCACGGGGCGTGAGTTGGCCGTGATCGGCGGTATCGAGCATTTCAAGCCGCTGCTCATCAGCATGGACCCCTTCCGCATCGAGTACATTTGGCAGATGTTGTTCCGCGGTGGCTTCTTCCCTGCGCAGCGCATCCTGACCTCGGCCATCGCTGCGATCGATATGGCGCTGTGGGACATCAAGGGCAAGGCCCTGGGCGTGCCGGTGTATGAGCTGCTCGGTGGGCTGGCACGCGACAAGGTGGTCTGCTACCCGCACAACCGCGGCCACGCAACGGAGGTCGAGCCATTGGTTGAGTCTTGCCAGCAGACCACGGAAGAAGGCTGGAAGTTTGTGCGGTTTGGGCTTCCGGAGGACGGCGACATCCTGGAGCCACGCCCCGCCGTGCAGACCGCCGTCAAGCAGTTGCAGGCGGTGCGCGAGGCGGTCGGCGACGACATCGAGATCTGCTTCGATGTCCACACGCGCCTGGATCTTCCCGATGCGTTGTGGCTGTGCCAGGAGGCGGAGGCCGTGCGTCCCTTCTTTGTGGAGGATCCGCTGCGCTCGGAGAACCCAGATTCCTTCAAGACGCTGCGCACGCGCACCACGGTCCCACTGGCTGCCGGCGAGCAGTTCAGCTCCAAGTGGGAGTTCCGTCAACTGATCGAGGAGGAGTGGATCGATTATGCGCGCATCGACCTCTGCATCGCCGGGGGCCTGACGGAGGCCAGGAAGATCGCGGGATGGTGCGAGACCCACTACATCAAGCTCGCGGTCCACAACCCGCTGGGTCCCGTCTCCTCTGCCGTCTGCCTGCAGCTCAACCTGGCCTCCCCGCTCGTCGGCGTCCAGGAGCAGCCGCGCAAGACCGGCACCGTGCTGACGGATGTCGTGCCCGTGCAGCCTGTGTGGGAGGACGGCTACCTGCTGGCGCCCGAGATCCCCGGGCTGGGCGTCGAATTCGACCGCGAGGCCGCCAAGGCGCACCCGATGCAGATGTCCGAGCTGCCCCATCTGCACCGGCTCGATGGCTCAGTGACGAACTGGTAGAGATATGATCAAACCCGAGAAGCTACGCGCCGGCGACAAGGTGATGACGCTTTCCTCATCCTGGGGTGGGCCAAGCGCCATCCCCTATCGCTATGAGATCGGCAAGCAGCAGCTCCAGGACGAGTTTGGCATTGAGGTCGTCGAGGCGGCACACACGTTCCGCGATGATATCTGGTTGAAGCGCAATCCTCGGGCCAGGGCTGATGACCTGATGATGGCCTTTGCTGATCCGTCGGTCAAAGGCATCATCTCGACCATCGGGGGCGCCGATTCGATCCGGCTTCTGCCCTATCTGGATCTGCAGGTGATCCGCGACAATCCCAAGGTCTATATGGGCTACTCGGACACGACGGTCACGCTGATGGCGTGTTTCAAGGCCGGATTGGTCTCTTTCTATGGGCCGGCGATTATGTCCGGTTTCGCCGAGAATGGCGGGATGTTTCCCTATATGATCGACTCGGTGCGCAGGACGTTGTTCTTGTCGGCGCCCATCGGGCGTGTCCCCGAGAACACGGAGGGGTGGACGGTCGAGTTCCTGGAGTGGGAAAATCCCGAGAATCAGTCGCGGAAACGCGCCCTCAATCCATCGACCGGATGGACGTTTCTACAGGGCGAGGGCATCCATCACGGGCATCTGATTGGCGGCTGTTTCGAGGTGCTGGATTGGCTGCGGGGAACGCCGGTTTGGCCCGACCCGGAGCGTTGGCAGAACGCCATCCTGTTCCTGGAGACCTCCGAGGGTGCGCCGCCGCCGAAGGTGGTGAG
Organism: uncultured Anaerolineae bacterium; assembly: GCA_965602565.1. Taxonomy (GTDB): domain Bacteria; phylum Chloroflexota; class Anaerolineae; order B4-G1; family SLSP01; genus PWVB01. The sequence continues at coordinate 1,054 of CBFCZM010000301.1, read as the reverse complement.
GTGCGGCCTCCGCAGCTTGGCAGCGATGGGCATCCTGGCCAAGCTGGCGGGCATCCTGTTCGCACGCCCCGGTGGGCAGGTCCCACCGGAGCAGTTTGGCGACTACGAGGACGTCCTGCTGCAGGTGGTTGCCGAGGAGGAGGGACTGACTGAACTGCCCATCGTCACGAGGATGGATTTCGGCCATACCGATCCGATGATGGTGCTGCCGTACGGAGTGCAGGCCGAGATCGCCTGCGATGCGCAGACGTTCTCCATCCTTGAGAGCGCGATCATTGATTGAGCTATCAAGTTGTCAGACACTGTGCCGCTCTGCTGTGCGTTCTATCGCTGCTCCGGTCAGTGCCAGCCGAGCCAGCGCAGCGGCAGAAGGCTAACCAGGCTGGCAATCGCCAGCGCGGGCGCTTTTTCCTGGCTACACTATGGGCCTGCCGTCGAAGGTAACCGATCTCGTGTGCAGCCGCCCTGAGTGCGTGCCGAATACCGTGCTGTCCTCGTAGATGGCAACCAGCCCCAGCGCGAGCCCCTTGACTGCGTCTCGCGACGCTTGCGAGAGGTTGCTGGTGAGCACACCGCAGCCGACAATGCCGGGATCGACGATGACGCTGTCGGGCTGGATCAGGTCTAGTGCCACCCCCACGCCGTCCAGGTGATGCCTGGCAAGCGTGTGATCGGATACCGTCGCGGCCCGGAAGCGCGCTTCTATCTCCCGCCGTTCTCTCGTGGTGAAGTAGCCGTACCAGAGCATACACTTGACGCCGCGGCGTGTGGCCTCAAGGAAGAGGTCGAAGTAGGCAAGGCCCGCATCGTTCGGATCGAAGATACTATAGGGATCGATGTGGAGGAAGTCGCTGGGTGTCAGCTCATCGAGCATCCGGTACGTGCCCGAGATGGAGTCGCCCAGCACGGTGGTCACACGTTCCGCCAACCCCATCGAGGCGGCGTGCACCTCTACGCTCTCCAAGGCCTCTGTCTCGATGTCGCAGAAGATGAAGCGCGAAGCCGTGTCCTTCAGCACTGCCATCGCCAGCGCCGGAGAGCCGAGGTAGGTGTG
>CBFCZM010000300.1:0-4077 GCA_965602565.1 uncultured Anaerolineae bacterium | reverse complement strand
TACTGCCCGCGGGCTGCGATACTGGCGATGGAAATGGCTATTGAGAGCAGGTTGGTGAATGCCGACGTCGTGGAAGCCACCGAGTTCCCCGATCTGGCAAACCACTACAACGTCATGGGCGTGCCGCTCAGCGTGATCAATGGCTCGGAGCGGGTCGAAGGAGCAGCTCCCTCGCAGATGGTAGTTGACGCCATTCGCAAGTCCATAGCCTAGTGGGGCACGGATTTCGGCATGAGAAGATCTTACAGGCCCGGCAGGAATTGCCGGGCCTGTAGCACGCCAGGTGACGCGCGACAAGTAGAAGGGAGAATGGCATCCTATGTTCGACTTCAGAGTTACTGAGGAACCGCACAGGAAGGAAACCAACGGTGGGCTGTACGACGTCGTCATCGTCGGTGGTGGTCCAGCTGGCCTGACAACAGCCATCTACGCATCGCGAGATGGCATGAAGGTACTCGTCCTAGATCGAGAATCCACCGGCGGCCTTGCAGCCACGACAGAGCTGATTGAGAACTACCCAGGCTTCCCTGAGGGCATCAATGGGATGGTGCTAATGGGGAAGTTCCTCGAGCAGGCAGAGCGGTTCGGCACAGAGATCATCGAGTTCGAGGAAGTCACCGAAGTGAAGCCGGTCAAGGAAGGCCTCATTGAGGTCCACACAGAGGGTGGGACCATATACCAGGGCAAGACCGTGGTCATTGCCACGGGCAGTCGCCCAAAGAAACTGAACGTACCCGGGGAAGATGACTACTACGGCAAGGGCGTCTCATACTGCGCCACGTGCGACGGCCCGTTCTTCAAGGGAAAGGACGTCATCATCATCGGCGCCGGCAACTCAGGCCTGCAAGAGGGGCTGCCGCTACTCGAATACGCGAACAAGGTCACCTTCGTCGAGTTCCTGCCCTACTCCCGTGCAGAGCAAATCCTGCAAGACCGGGTCAGTCAGCACGAGAAGAGCGCGATGCTGTTCAACTACCGCGTCACCGAGATCAAGGGAGATCGGACGGTGACAGGTGTCGCTGCTGTGAACCGCGAAACCCTCAAGGAGACGTTCTTGCCAGCGGACGGTGTCTTCATCTACGTCGGGTACACTCCCTACACGCAGTTCGTCAGCGACCTGGTAGAGCTCAACCAGTGGGGCTACATCGAGTCCGACAGTCATATGCGCACGAGAATACCTGGCCTGTACGCCATCGGTGATGTGCGGGCGGACAATCCGGCCCAAATGACCGTCTCTGTGGGCGATGGTGCCAAGGCAGCACTGGCGATCCGCGAGTACCTTCAGAGTCTCAAGTAGGCGCGACCATGCGATCAAGGAAGGATGCTATGAAAGCCAACGTAGGTGGACGGGATAAGCTTCTAAGAACCATTTTGGGTGTCTACGGCATGCTCCTGGGCTTTCTCTTCATCCAGGGTGTGGTAGGCGTACTCATCGGAGTGCTCGGGCTGGTATCATTGGTCACCGGCCTTGTCGGATGGTGCGGCATCTACTCGCTCCTGGGGATCTCTACGCTCGAACAGCCGGTGGCCGAGGCGGTCCCCGTGCAGGAAGAGACAGAACAGCGAGCCGACACCTAGCCTGCGGCGGATTGCCGCGGCTGATCGCCGCGGAGCAGGGCGCGTTTGTCAACAGAAGGGAATCGATGGATGGAAGCTCAAGTGACATGGACCGGGCCCGGCTACCGCCTGGTGGGCGAAGCAGGAGCGGGGCCCGCAATCGTTCTGGATTCCAAGGGCGGCACGTACGGGACGCATAGCGGACTCACGCCGGTGGAACTGGTGCTGGTCGGACTTGCCGGATGCACAGCTATGGATGTCGTCTCGATTATGGCCAAGAAGCGCCAACCGATGACCAATATGCAGGTCAAAGTGGATGCGGAAAACGCGGACCACCACCCGATGGTCTTCACCAAGATCCACATCACCTACGTTGCCCATGGCAGTGGGATTGATGAGAAAGCCCTATCACGCGCGATCCAGCTCTCCGAAGAACGCTATTGCCCAGTGCAAGCTATGCTCAGGAGCACTGCGGAGATCACCAGCAACTTTGAGATCGTCGAATCGGTCAACCCCACAACACCGGGCGCGCCGATTACGGCTGAGTAGACTTCCACAGGGTGGCCCATCTTGAAGATGGGCCACTCTGGTAAAGGCGTGGAGACAATGCCTAGACTCGGTGCCCACGAATCTATCAGCGGCGGCCTCTACCGAGCTCTAGAACGGGGAGAAGCTGCCGGCTGCCAATCCCTGCAGATATGGACCAAGAACAGCCGGCAATGGAACACACCGCCCCTGGACCCGTCCGAGATCGAGCGGTTCCAAGCGGCTGGATCCCAGAGGGACATTCACCCCATCGTTGCCCACGCCTCCTATCTCATCAACATCGCATCTCCCGAACCGGCACTCTACGCCAGATCCCTGGAAGCTCTCATCGATGAAGCCGAACGGTGCGAGCAGCTTGGCCTCCCCTACCTGGTGCTGCACCCCGGTGCCCACACCGGTGACGGCATGGACGCGGGGCTGCAGCGTGCCCAGGCTGCGCTGCGCGATGTGCTTGCCGCACTTCCCGGCTATGGCGTGAGAATCCTGCTGGAGACCACAGCCGGGTCAGGGTCCACCCTCGGGTCCACCTTTGAAGAGCTTGCCGCGCTGCTGGAGGCGGACACTGACAACACCGGTTTGGGTGTATGTCTGGATACGTGTCACGTCTTTGCGGCAGGCTATGACCTGCGCAGCGAACAGGGATATGAAGCGATGATGCGCCTTCTGGACGAAACCGTCGGGTTGAAGGCCCTACGCGTCGTCCATCTCAACGATAGCCAGCATCCGCTCGGAAGCCACAAGGATCGTCACGAGCATATCGGCAGAGGGCATCTGGGCACCGCGGGGTTCCAACACATTCTCACAGATCCGCGCCTTGAGGGCATTGCCGGGATCCTGGAGACGCCCAAGAGCGAGGATCTCCACGAAGACCGCGAGAACCTGGCGCGCTTGCGCGCTATCGCCGCCGGCGATCTGGCCGGCACGCCGGGAGAAGAGAGGCTGTTGACCGAAGACCATCATGGAACGGCCAACGAGTAGTGTGGAGTCAGCACCTATGAAAGACAAACTCATCGCCCTTCTCAAGAAGGACGGTCTCACGTTGGCCATCGTGGCCATCCTGATCACCGCCTACGCAATCCTGAGGACACCAGGCGACAAGTTTGCATCAGCGGCGGAGCTTGAGGCCGAGATCATGAACGGCCAACCCACAGTCATCGAATTCTACGCCAACAGCTGTAGCATCTGCCTGACGTCGAAACCCAAGGTCGACCAACTTGAGCGCGATCTGGGGTCGGCGGCCCAGGTGCTGCGGCTGAATGTGAGAGACGATCCCGGCGAGATGCTGGCCTATGAATGGGGCGTCACAGGTGTGCCCGCATTCTTTGTCTTCGACGGAGACGGACAGATGCTCTACCGGCGCAGCGGCGCCCCCGATGTGGCAGCCATCACCGAGACCATTGCGGACTTGGGGCCGCTGACCGACTAGCCGGCATGCGGCAAACGAACGGGCAGGAGATCTGGAGAGGTCCGTCGTGATCGTGGATTGTGACCCTTGATCCGGAGGTGAGAGAAGCCAGCACATGGTCGATATCGGGAGAGTCAACCTCCTCCCTGGTGCGCCGATGCCCCCTCAGTTTCCACTCGCGAGACACCGCCCAATCCAGCTGACAGGCGCCATCAGGGAATTTGTCGAAACTGCGACACAGCCACACGACGTGATCTTGGTCATCGGATCCGCCGGCGGGGCTACGATCAGTGACATCGTCGGGGCAAATCGCCGCGTCGCGGCTGTGAGCCGCAACCCCATGGATCAGCTCTGTACATCCCTGCAGATCGATCACGTTCCCACCTCTGATCTGCAGGTAGCGATCACGCAGTTGGCCGACCAGGAGAAAGCGGGCCGCCCACTCCTGTTGCACGTTAGGGATCTCTACAGAACTACGTGTCCGAGCTGCCAGAACACGGGTACGGCTGAATGGTTTGCCTGGGACAGAGAGTCCGGCCACCCGTTTGCGAAGCGTGTCCTCTGCGCGC
>CBFCZM010000299.1:0-4085 GCA_965602565.1 uncultured Anaerolineae bacterium | reverse complement strand
AACGGGATTTGAACCCATGTACCAGGCTTGAAAGGCCTGTGTCCTAGACCAGGCTAGACGATAGGGGCTGACCTCGACACGGATCATATCACACCCCCGCAATCTGTCAAGGATTCCGGGCGTCTGCGTGCGTTTCAGAATGGGGTGAATCACCAAGCCTGGAGACGCTGCTAGATCACCGGGTCGCACATCGCCCGTCCTGGTTGGCGCCCTGGTAGTTCCGACCTTGACGTAGTTGGGCGTAGCGAGCGACTATGCCCTTCAACTGCTTCCTGAGGTGCTGGATCTCGCGTCATGTGGTCGGTTTGCACATTCCTCTCGTTTGACGTGCCCTCCTGTATGTGCTACCATGCCAGCGTATCCATGTCGGTTGCATGACTTCCACAGTCCGTGTTAATACCCGCCTGGCCGAAGCTCCTGACCAGGTTGCTTCTCATGGTGTGGGCAGCGAGTCGAACCTATCTCGCAGCTGATGCGAGTGATGTGACTACTTTATTCGATGGCGGCGGTTGATGTGATGCCTATGGCATAGCATCCGAAAGCGAGGTTATGTGGAGAGACTACAGATTCTTCCCCTGGGCGGGCTAGGGGAAGTTGGTAAGAACATGATGATCCTGGAGTACGGGCGGAACATCCTGGTCATTGATTGCGGCATCATGTTCCCGGAGTCCGACATGCCCGGCATTGACTACATAATACCGGATTATGGGTACCTTCAGGGCAAAGCTGACCGCATCCGCGGCATCGTCATCACACACGGTCACGAGGACCATATCGGTGCGCTGCCACACCTCTTGCAGGACTTCAGTGCACCGGTCTATGCAACGAAGCTGACCCGTGGGTTGATCGAGGTGAAGCTGCGTCGGAATCTTCAGCAGACGGTCCAACTGGAGACGATGGCCCCCGGCGACGTCATCCAGATCGGACCGTTCAGGGTCGAACCCTACCACGTCTGTCACAGCATCCCGGACACCGTCGGGCTGGGAATCACGACTCCGGTGGGTCTGATAGTGCACAGCGGCGACTTCAAGTTCGACCACACGCCGGTGGATGGTTGGCCCACAGACATCGCCAAGCTGGCGGAGTTCAGCCAGCGAGGCGTGCTGGCACTTCTTGCCGACAGCACCAACGCGGACCAGCCGGGGCGGACGCTTTCGGAGCAGTCCCTGAATACTACATTAGCCGACGTGATGCGCCCGGCAGAAGGGCGCGTGATTGTGGCAACTTTCGCTTCGCTTATCTCCCGCATCCAGCAGGTGATGGATGTCGCACAGAGCCTTGGCCGAAAGGTCGGGATCGCCGGCACCAGTATGGTCAAGAACGTGCGGATGGCGCGGCGTCTGGGATACCTTGACGTCCCGGATGATCTGATTCTGTCGCTCCAGCAGGTCAACAAGCTCCCGCCTCATCAGGTGACGATTATCGCGACCGGTGCGCAGGGCGAGCGCCGCTCGATCATGGGGCGCCTGGCTACCGGGCGCCACTCCTCGCTGCGGATCATTCCCGGCGACACCGTGGTGCTCTCCTCGCATACCATCCCCGGCAACGAGGAGACCGTGCATCAGCTGATCAACCGGCTCTTCCAGAAGGGCGCTAATGTTGTCTATCACCCCGTGGCACCGGTTCACGTCTCCGGCCACGCAAGTCAGGAGGAGCAGAAGTTCCTCATCAGCATCCTACGTCCCAAGTACTTTGTGCCTATCCATGGTGAGCTGCGGCACCTGAACTTACACGGCAAGTTAGCCCAGGATGTGGGGATTCCTAAGGAGAACATCGCGGTTGTCGAGAACGGCCATATCTTGAGGTTCAGCGAGGACTCGATGGAGGTCGGTGAGCGGATTCCCGGTGGCTATGTGTATGTGGACGGCAACTGGGTGGGAAGCGCGATCAGCGCTGACCTTGTCCGCCAGCGCCACACGCTGAGTGAGACGGGCGTTTGCGCGGTCGCGTTTGCCTATGATGAGAAGAGCGGCAGAATCGTGGGGAACCCCAGTCTGATGGCTCGCGCGATTGTCTCGGCAGAGGCTATGGGCGCGCTTGAGCCGGATGCGCTGAACGCGCTGATGAACGCGATGAGCGGTATCAGACCTGGGACAGCGGCGTCCACGGTAGAGCGGGCGGTGGCGTCGGCCCTGTCTGACTTCTTCTTCCGGGAATCGCGCAATCGCCCTGAGGTGATTGTCCAGGCGGTTCCTGTGGCGTTGGCGTAGGCCGTCCCTCCAGGCCTGGTGACGAACATGGCCCATATTCTGGTTGCCTATAAGCAATTCCCCGCCCCCTCGGTAGGTCACGCCGGGGGGGAGTCTCTTTTCCGGATGATGGAGGCGCTCCACCGGCGTGGGCATGAGTTGACGCTGGTGTCGCGGATCATGGATGAGGAACACATTCATCTGCCTGCGGCTGAGGCCATCTGCCGCAGGATCTATCTCGTCCCTCATCACCGGTCCCGCTCCGGTCCTCGGGCTCTGGCAGTCGTGCAGAGCTACCTGGACCTGCGGCGCATGATCAGGGACGTGGTCGCCGTCGAGCAGCCGGACTTTGTGCATGTGGAGACTACGCAGACCGCTCTGGCTGCGACCGGGCTGCGGCTGCCACCTTCTTCGTACCGGACACAGGACGTCAATTGGTTTCTCATCGACCAGAGTCTGCCCCGGCTCCGCGGCACTAAGCGTGCTATCGCGTATCTGAAGCGAGCATTCTTCCGCTGGCTCGAGCCCTGGATCTCTCGGCACTACGATCTGATGTTGGCAATCTCCGAGGGTGACCGGCGGCTGTTGGCGGAAAGCTGCGATGACGATCATCTGTTGCTGGTGCCACTGGTGCCCGCTGTTCTCCCTGAGGCGACGACCGTGCCCGCGGCTGATGGTGAGGCCAACGTACTGTTTGTGGGAGCCATGTCGCGGGACCATAACCGAGCCGGCGTCGCGTGGTTTCTCGATGAGGTCTGGGAGCGAATAGCTGCAGCCGTGCCGGAGGCGCGTCTATACATTGTGGGTGGGCACCCTCCCGAGAGCCTCAGAGCGCGCGGCGACGGTGAACGCGTCATCGTCACGGGCTTCGTGGAGGACCTTGGAGCTTGGTATCGTTCCGCCAGCGTCTTTGTCTCTCCGCTGCTGATCGCCGGGGGGCTGCTGCAGAAGGTGATGGATGCTATGGCCACGGGCATCCCGGTGGTCGCTACAAGCGTCTGCAATCACGGCGCCGGTGCGACGCCGGGCGAACACCTGATCACGGCCGATGAGCCGGAAGCCTTTGCCGACGCGGTGATCGCACTGCTCGGGGATCCGCAGGCGCGGCGACGCCTCGGCCGAGCGGCCCAGGCTTTTGTCAGTGACCACTATGATCTGGAGCCGGCCGTCGATGGCTGGTCGGCTGCCATCCAGCGGCAACTTGACCGCGGCTGATATCGTTCGCCCCACTAGGTCCCTCGGGGCGGCGTGGTATAATGACGCGCGAATGACCTCTGGAGTGAAGGCCTCAAGATGACAAAGGACACCATAGCCAGACATCGAAGGAGTCGTGTCCCCACCCTCGTGGTGGGCTTCCTGGTGTTGGTGCTGGTAGCAATCGGCGTGCTCGTGTTGGTGTTCTTGGTCTCTTGGGTCAGAGGCAGCATGGCTACGCCGGGGATCTCACCCGGTCTGCCCGGCAACACCCAGCCAAGCGAGAATGTCACCTATGGCTTTGGCCAGTTGCTGCCAACGTGGGTCGGAACCGACCGGGTGACGGTGTTGGTCCTGGGCGTTGACGAACGGTCTCAGGAGAGTGGCCCCTGGCGCACGGACACGATCATGCTGCTGACGCTCGACCCTGTCTCACGGCAGGCCGGCGTGCTGTCTATCCCCCGCGATCTGTGGGTGCCGATCCCCGGCTATAGCGATGGACGCATCAATACGGCACACTTCCTTGGTGACCTCTACAATTATCCCGGTGGCGGGTCTGCGCTGGCGACCGAGACCGTTGAGTACAACCTGGGCATCCCTATTGACTACACCGTACGCGTGAACTTCCAGGCCTTTGTGGTGATGGTGGATCAGATCGGCGGCATTGATGTGTACGTTGAGACGATGATCGACGATCCGCTC
>CBFCZM010000298.1:0-4094 GCA_965602565.1 uncultured Anaerolineae bacterium | reverse complement strand
AGGTCTCGGCCACAGCGTAGATCTTGTCCAGAGGGGCGATGTCGCCGTCCATGGAGAAGACGCCATCCGTCACCACCAAGCCGCGCCGGTACTGCGGCAGATGCTCCTTCACCTGTGCCTCAAGATCATCGGTGTCGGCGTGCTCATAGACCACAATCTTGGCACGGCTGAGCCGCGCGCCGTCGATGATGCTGGCATGGTTCAGGCGATCGGAGAAAATCACATCCCCACGGCCGACCAAGGGGACCAGTGCGGCCTGGTTGGCGACGAATCCGCCCTGCACATAGAGCGCATCCTCCACGCCCTTGAAAGCCGCGACGGCTCTCTCCAGCTCAACGTGTAGTGCAAGGGTCCCGGCAATGGAGCGCACAGCTGTGGGGCCGACACCGAAGTCATCAACTGCCTGCTTGGCGGCACGTGCCAACCGCTCATCATTTGCCAGGCCCAGATAGTTGTTGGTGCAGAGATTCAGCACCCGCTTGCCATCTACCTGCATCCACGCACCGGGCGCCGAATCAATGACCCGAAGGTTGATGAACAATCCGCTTTCCTTCAAGGACGTCAACTCGTCCTCAATCCAGGTGAGCCTTGCATCAGTCATAGGACCTCCTTCTCCTCGCGCGTGCGAGTACAGTGATTCAGTATAACATTCGCCGGAGTTGGGCACAACCGGGAAGCGACGCCCTGTACCGCGACAGATGTCATAGCCGCATTCTCCGGCTTTTTCCTCGATCATCCCTTCGTGGTATACTACCTGCGAATGAGTCTGCAACAGGGCGCGCGCAGTGATGGGCAGGCGAGGCAGGATGACGTTAGGCCTTGCCCGGGCACGGCCCGAGCGGGTTCAAAGCGACCCCATTAGGAGGTATCATAGATGAAGCACTTCCTCACGTTGGATGATCTCAATCCGGAGACGATGCGTGCCATTCTGGATCTCGCAATCCGGATCAAGCAAGAGTGGCAGGCTGAGGAGAGCAAGCCCTATCTCAAGAACAAAGTCCTGGGCATGATCTTCCAGAAGCCCAGCTTGCGCACCCGAGTCTCCTTCGATGTAGCGATGCTGCATCTCGGAGGAAATGGCCTTTATCTCTCCCCCTCTGAGATTCAGCTCGGTAAGCGCGAAAGCGTTGCCGACGTCGCACGGGTCGTCTCGCGCTATGTCGACGTCGTGATGGCCCGGGTCTTTAGCCATCAAGATATCGTCGAGCTGGCCAGATACGCCACAGTACCCGTCGTCAACGGTCTGTCGGACTATTCACACCCGTGCCAGGGGATGGCGGACTTTCTCACGATCCTGGAGCACAAAGGCAATGTAGAGGGGCGGAAACTCGCCTATCTGGGCGATGGCAACAACGTATCCACATCGCTGCTTTTCGGCGCTGCATTGCTGGGCATGGATTTCACGATTGCGACCCCCAAGGGTTACGAACTACATCCGGCAGTATGGGCCATCGGTGAGCGGATTGCTGCTCAGACCGGGGCCAAGGTAACGGCTACCCGCGATGCCACTGAGGCCGCCACCGACGCGGACGTGATCTACACCGATACGTGGACCTCGATGGGACAGGAAGAGGAAGCTCAAAGGCGGCGCGCGATCTTCCCACCCTACCGTGTTGACGACAGCCAGCTGGCGCACGCCAAAGAGGACGTCATTGTGATGCACTGCCTGCCCGCGCACCGGGGCGAGGAGATCACAGATGCCGTCGCCGACGGGCCCCACTCCGTCCTGTTTGACCAGGCCGAGAACCGGCTGCACGCACAGAAGGCTGTGCTGGTCTGGGTGATGGATGCCGTATAGAGAACCTGAGAACCGACTGCGCCTCAGCCCTTGATGTCTCTATAGAATTGGATCGCTGGAAGGGTGACTATGGCAGGGAATCGCTTGCGTTTTGAGGAAGCAATCCAGAGAGCCAACGACTTCGTCTGGGCAGAAAAATGGGATGACGCCGTGAGGACCTACCGGCGGGCCCTGGCCGAGTTTCCGGACAACGACTCTGCCCTGATCGGCTTTGCTTGGGCGTTGTACAACAACAAGAACCTCGATGAGGCCCTGGAGATCTATGAACGCTTGTCGGAACTGATGCCGGCAGACCCTGGCCCCTACGAACGCAGAGCAGAGATACTGGAAAGCAAGGGGCGCCGTCGCCACGCGGCCAGCATCTACCGTGAAGCCGCCAAGCGCTATGCACACCAAGACCTGACCACCAAACGGACCGCTGCCCTGGAAGCGTCGGTCCGCCTCTATCCCAACGACGCAGCCGTCTTTTCCGAGCTGCTGGAGATCTACCAGGCGCAAAACCAGACACACCACGCCGTGTGGGCGACACTCTGGCTGGCATACCTGTACCAGCACAGCCGGCGAGATCAAGCCATCGCGCTGTGCCGCGAGATGCAGGAATACATACCGCACGATCCGAGAATCGGGCAGATGGTGATCTTGCTCCAAAGCAATCGCGGCATCCCGAAGCCGCCCCCGATCGGTTCTGAGGAAGAGATCGCCGATGACGTTGACTTGACCGAGGTAGAGATCGAGGATGAGACTGGAACACCCGTCGAGATCGCCCGCCAGCGTGCGTTGGCGAAGCTCGCCGAGTCGATCTTCGCCGAGGACCGCTCCGCGTTCCAGTCGGACTCTCCCATACAGGTTGAGCTGCTGATCGGCCGTGCGGTTGATGCGCAGACACGCGGCGAGGTTGACTCAGCCATCAAGGACTATGACCGGCTCCTGGAAGCCGGAGTGTCCATGCCGTCGATCCATTTCAACTTGGGGCTGCTGTACAAGGAGCAGATGCGTTTCGATCTGGCGATCGAGCAGTTCGAAGCCTCACTCGCCGATGCCGAGTATGTGCTAGGTAGTCACTTCTCTCTAGGTGAGTGCTACCAGGCCAAGGGCAACTTCCAGGAAGCCTTGAGCCACTTCGTGGAAGCCGTGAAGGTCGTGGATGTCGCCACGATCGAGCGTGAGCACGTAGACGATCTCATCAGAGTCTATGAAGGTCTCACGGAGAGCCTGGTCAACACCGGGGAGCCCCAACGGGCGCAGCAGGTCAGCCAGATGCTCGTGGACTTCCTCGGGCAACGAGGGTGGGCAGATGGCGCGATCAAAGCACGCAGGCGACTGGATGAGCTCGCACGGATGGGCACAGTCCTGAGCTTGGCCGAGCTGATCAGCGTTCCCGGATCGGAGGAAATCCTGCACTCCATCGCCATGGCCCAGGAGTATCGACGCCGCAACCGGACCTACTCGGCGCTGGAGGAGATCATCCATACGATGAGCGCCACGCCCTACTACCTCCCCCTGCATCACCTTCTCGGTGTTGTGCTGCGCGACAACGGCAACATCGATGAAGCGATTGCCAAGTTTGGGACCGTCGCGAAGACCTACGAAACCCGGGGGCAGATTCCCCAGGCGCTGGCCACCTACGAGCTGATCCTGAAGGTCTCGCCGCTGGACATCCCTGTCCACCACCGCGTCGTGGAGCTGCTCACCCAGTACGGCAGAATCGATGATGCATTGCAGCAATACCTCCATACCGCCGATGCCTACTACCAACTGGCGCAACCTGGCCGGGCCCGCGAGATTTACGACGAGGCCTTCCGGCTGGCGCCGCGCGGCAATCCGGAGAAGGGGTGGCAGATCCGCATTCTCCACCGGATGGCGGACCTGGACATACAGAACCTGGATTGGCCCGCTGCCATCGAAGATAATGAACAGATCCTGCGTGTATCGCCCGATGACGAGCGCGCGCATCTAGCATTGTTCCGACTCTATCCACGCACCGGACAGTCCCGCCTTGGCATTGCTGCATTGGACAAACTGATCAAGCGATATCTGACGAATGGCAAAACGGCCAAGGCGCTGACCGTCCTGGAGGACCTTACCGAGAGCCAGTCTGACAGTATCCCGCTGAGGGCGAGAATCGCACAGCTCTATCTCAATCTGGGCAAACGGGACCAGGCGTTGCAGCACTTGGATGTTCTGGGAGACCTACAGCTGGAGGCAGGACACAGAGAAGGTGCCATCAGGACCATCGAGGCGATTCTGGCGCTCGACCCTCCGAATGAAGCGGCGTACGCGGACCTCTACCGGGAAA
>CBFCZM010000297.1:0-4116 GCA_965602565.1 uncultured Anaerolineae bacterium | reverse complement strand
CGCGCCAGTCGTCGAGGTCGTTGAGCACCTGGTACGCCTCGCCGACGTAGACGGCGGGTTTGCCCCCTTCGGGATCGTGCCCGGTGAGAAGGTACACGCCGGTCTTCTCCGACTCCTGCCGGGCAAGCAGTTCGTCCAGTTCGGTGCGTGGTGCGGCAATCGCCATCCCGGTCCAGTTGGAGATCTCGGCAGTCCGCAGCCGCTTGGGGTCGCCCTGTGGAAGGAACAGCTTTATGGTGGCTGTGGTCATATGTGTTTCCTCCAAGACACTTGCTGGTTCCGCTGCCACAGAATAGTGTCTGGTGCCGATTATATGGTCAACGGAATGTGCTGTCAAGCAACAGCGCGGATCCTACGGTCGGTCACGGCAGATCTGGCGCATCGCGGCCTGCCCCTCGGCTTGCGCTCTCCACGAACCTGAGCTATCGTTGGAGCACCGCGTCAATCGAGGAGGCAGCCATGCATCCGTGCTTTCAGGACATCTTCGCGACACATGATGAGCATCTGGAACTGCGATATGGAGGAACTCGGCAGGCGGATCGCTGGGCTGATGGTGTTCTGAAGACCCCCGACGACACCGTGTATGCCCGGGTTGAGGGCGGCGTTCCGCTCTTCGTCCCGCCGGACCAGGACCTGTGGGGTGACGATGAAACGGTGGCGATAACGCTTGAGCGGGACCAGAGGTCCCGTGAGACGCTGATTCCAACGAACTGGCAGACTACCGTAGCCGCGTGGCAGCAAAGAAAGCCGGAAGGCCGTGCCTGGGTTGAGCGGATAGCTGCACAGGGCGGTCTGACGCTCATCGTTGCCTGTGGCCCTGCCGGCAGCCACGCGCCAGCGCTGCTTGATCTTGACCCTGACACGAAGCTGTTGATGTCCGACATCGGCAGGTGGATCGTGGTGGATTGGCAGCGTTTTGCCGGTGGGCAGAAGCTGTGGCCTTATCTCAGTTGCGCCCAGCTCGATGCCCGGCGTTTTCCGGTGCGGGCTGATAGCCTCGATTGCGTCGACAGTAAAGGCGCAATGTCCGAGATCGAGAACTCGACTCTGACGCTGCAGGAAGCATTCCGCACGCTGAGACCCGGTGGAAAGATCTTCCTGTCCGAGGGTATGCTTGATCCGGAGTGCGCGCAGGAGTTCCCCGAGGAGGGGCGCCGCGAGCTGTCTTCCATCGGTTTCACCAACGCCCGCGTGGGCTACGACGAGCAGTTGCGCTCGATTGGGTTCGACATCGTGTCGTATCAGCAGTGGGGACCGAGGACGCCCGATCTGGGACGAAGCAGACTGGCGGACATTGCCTCGAAGTACGGTGTCCAGATCAGGACCTATGCCGTGGAGGCGGAGGCGCAAAAACCTTAGCGCGCCCGTTTGACGCGCCGACCTGGCGCCCTATACTGGAACAGCCGCAGCGTCACCATGGCCCGCTTCCCCTTACTGCGGTTTCCTCTCGCCTGGTAAAGGAGGAGCCCATGGCGTCACAATCCGTCCCGCCGCGCGGGTTCCGGACCTTCCTCGTCGTCTGGTTTGGGCAGTTGGTGTCGCTGGTGGGCTCCGGGCTCACCGGCTTTGCGCTAGGTGTGTGGGTCTACAGGCGCAGCGGGTCGGTCACCCAGTTCGCGCTGATCTCGCTATTCACTGCGCTGCCGGGCATTGTCTTCTCCCCGATTGCCGGCGCACTCGTCGATCGCTGGGATCGGCGCACCGCGATGATGCTCAGCGACATCGGCGCGGGCCTGTGCACGCTGACGATGGCGCTGCTCCTGAGGTCCGGCAGCCTCGAGGTGTGGCACATCTACATCGCGATGGCCATCAGCTCCACCTTCAGTGCCTTCCAGTGGCCGGCCTACTCGGCTGCCACCACGCTTCTCGTTCCCAAGGAGCACCTGGGCCGCGCCAGCGGGCTGTCGCAGTCCGGTGAGGCCGCAGCCCAGATCGTCTCGCCGCTGCTGGCGGGGATCCTGATGGGCTCCATCGGCGTCCAGGGCGTGATGCTGATCGACGTGGGCACGCTGGCCTTTGCCCTGGTCACGCTCGTGCTGATCCGCATTCCCAGGCCGGCGCGGTCAGCCGAGGCAGAGGCGGCGAAGGGATCGCTGCTGCGTGAGGCGGCCTTCGGCTGGACCTACATCCACGCGCGTCCGGGTCTGCTGGCCCTGCTGCTGTTCTTCGCCGCGGTGAATCTCGCCAACAGCCTGGTCGAGGTGCTCTTCACGCCGCTGGTGCTGGGCTTCACGACGCCGGAGGTGCTCGGGCTCATCATGACCATCGGGGGGTTCGGGTTCCTGGCCGGAAGCCTGGCGATGAGTGCCTGGGGCGGCCCCAGACGGCGCGTTTACGGCATCCTGGGGGCCAACGTGCTGGCGGGTCTGGTCTTGTTCGTGGCCGCTCTCCCACCGCGGAGCTGGATTCTGAGTGCGGCGGCGTTCGTCTACTTCGCCTGTTTGCCCATCACCAATGGATGCAGCCAGGCCATCTGGCAGGTCAAGACCGAGCCCGACGTGCAGGGACGCGTCTTCGCCACACGGCGCATGATCGCGTGGGCGTCGCTGCCGCTGGGCTATGTCGCAGCCGGACCGCTGGCAGATCACGTCTTCGAGCCGTTGATGGCCGTGGGCGGGCCGCTGTCCGGCAGCATGGGCCGGATCATAGGTGTGGGTACGGGGCGCGGCATCGCCCTGCTCTACATGCTGCTGGGCGTCGTCACCCTGGCCGCAGTCGCGAGCGCCTATGCTTACCCACGCCTGCGCCACGTGGAGATCGAGCTGCCGGACGTCGTGACCGACGAGCCAGAGGCGGCGCCGGGCACGGCGTAGGCCGAGCGTGCGCCATCACGGCACGATGTGTTCCTCGCCTTCCTCCCAGAGCATATCGGGGTTGAACGAAGGGCAGACCAGCGGTCCGCTGTTGCTTTCGTGAGGGTACTGCGCGACGGGGCCATAGAGCACGACGTTGTGGGGCGGTCGCTCCGGAAAGAGCTGCATGACGCGCTCGCCGAACACGGCGTCGCCGCGCAACAGGGAACGGAAGGCCTCGATAAGCCCGTCGACCTTGCTCGCGTTCTTGCTCGTATTGTCCTCCCCTTCGATGATCCTCTAGCTATTGGCGCTTGTGGTGAGGCATAACGCCGCTGGATGTGCAACACTCCCCGCTAATGCCCAGGTATCAGCTGTATGCCATCGTTAGGCTGCCGCCAGCATCCGCCGAGAAGGACTGCGCAATCTCCCAGTGATGGCCATCGGTTGCCTGCGCCTGTTATGCGGCTCGTTCTACTTGCGTGTCGCAAAGTGATTGCGAAGTGCCAACTCCAGCTGGTGAGCAAGACCGGGCTCCGGCGTCTGAGTCACCAACTGCAGAAGTACGACATTTGCTTCTTGAATGGCGTTGAGCTCCTCCATTCCTTCGGGGGCTAAACGAAGCCCGATCTCAGCTGTTCTGTACAGATAGGTCCGCACCAAGGTTTCCCGAGCCTCAGCGTCACCAGATCGAGCAGATTCGAGCAAAGCCGGTTCATTCTCGAGCACGCGCTCTGCGGCGCGAACCTCTTCGAGATACTTCTCGAGGATAGGATCCATCGCTCTCTCCTGTGTATGTCCGCATACCATGTCGCCAACGAAGAGGGGCCGTGCGCGTCTTGTGGCCAAGGCTGGCTTCGAGCGCGTGCAACGATGATCGCGAGGCCGTATGCTGATTCTACGGGTACCCCATCAGAACACAAACCGCGGAGGGCGAGGCATTCCCGACTAGGTACTTTCTGACCGGCGTTGGTGACGCGTCCGCACCGTTCCTCACTGCGACGGCCCTGCTGCGGGAATGCCTCGCCCCTACATCGCCTACGGTCGTCACAATCGTGCCGGCGTGCGCCAACACATCACCCAATCCGCCTTCCGCAATCCGTCCTCGTGTGTATAACATCCTCAGTCCCTTTCGTCACCCAAGGAGGCTTCCCGATGGACCCAACCGTCATTTCGCTATGGCCCGCTTGCTCTACCGCCCATCGGGCCTAGACTGAGGGCATCAGCCCCATCTGCACCCTATGAGGAGGGCAGCATGAACGCATCAGCAGATCCCGCGACCTACAAGGAAGCCGTCGTCTACGAGACCGCCCAGACTCCCCAC
>CBFCZM010000296.1:0-4117 GCA_965602565.1 uncultured Anaerolineae bacterium | reverse complement strand
CGTTCACCTGGTATATGGTGGGCTTGCCAAACAACTACTTCTACAGTGCATCGCCGGATGCGGAGCAGCTGCTGGATTGCCCGGTGGTGATAGCCGGATCGCCCCAGTATAGCGTCGTCGAGGAGATTCTGGGCGAAGACTACACTGCCTATGACTATCTCTATCTCTGGTGGCCGATCCAGGACTACTATGGGTTAACCTGGAACGCCATCACGGCAGCCTTGCGTGATGCCGATATGCGTGCTGCGCTGTGGGATATCGTCTGGCTCCGGGACTACGGCCGCTACGCGGCGCTCAAGAGCCCGGACAATCCCTTCGATCTCCGGATGTGGCCCTATCGCAAGGAATTCCGTCTCTATGTGCGCCGTGAGACGGCCCAGGAGATCTGGCCGCTTTCCCGGCCTGCGGGCGCGGCGCGGTACGTTGAGCCGGTGGCGACGGAGCCCCCCGATCCGTACACCGCCGGTGGTCGTGCGCTGCCGGTGGCGGCGCAGCAGTCGTTCCCGGGCGCGATGGTGCGCGGCCTGGCCGCTGCCGGCGATGGTACCCTGTACGTTGCCGACACATTCAACCACCGCGTGTGGCACGTGGGTCCAGATGGGGTCATCGACTCGTTCGGCGAGTACGGGTCGGCGGCTGGGCAGCTTAATGAGCCCTGGGATGTCGCAGTCGACGATGCCGGCCACATCTACGTGGCTGATACCTGGAATCATCGCATCCAGAAGTTCGACGCCGACTACAGGCCCCTGGTGAGTTGGGGCGGGGTGGTGCAGGTGTCGGGGCTGGGCGTCCCCGGCGCACAGGGACACTTCTACGGACCCCGGGGGCTGGATGTTAGCCCTGACGGCGAGCTCTATGTCACTGACACGGGCAACAAGCGCGTGCAGGTCTTCGAACTGGACGGTACGTTCTTGCGCGAGTTCGGTGGCTGGGGCATGGGGGCCGGTCGGTTGGATGAACCGGTGGGCATCAGCATCAGCGAGGATGGCCTGGTGGCTGTGGCGGATACCTGGAACAAGCGCGTCCAGGTCTTCGACGCGGTCGGAACCGTTCTTCGGCAGTGGCAGATCCCCAGCTGGAGCGCCGCCAATCCGGACGAGAAGCCTTTCTTGCTGTGGGTGGGGGATCGGATCTTCGTCACCGACCCGCACCGGCAGCGCGTATTGGTCTTTGGCGGCGACGGGTCATACCAGTGGTCACTGAGCGCGGCAGCGGGCGCAGGGCTCTCCTTCCCCGTGGGCCTGGCTGCAGTGGACGATACGCTATACGTCTCCGATGTCCACAATGGCGAACTGGTGGGGTACGAACTCCCGTAGCAGGGGCCGAGTCACGGAGTACATCGATTACGCTGATTGCGCGGATTTGAGGGTCCGCATTCTGCTCTGCTTCCCTCCGCCGCCGGAGCGCTGGAATGCTATCCAGCACGAACGCGCCTCGCATCGCCAAGCCATCTTGGGAATCCTCATAGGGCCGCTGCACCATCACCAAGCCCGGCAAATCGGGCCCCAGGCAAGCCATAGTGGCGTGAAGACGTTTGATGGGGCTTGGTGCCTGGGGATTCATTCCCAGGCGTCTTACCCCTCCCCGGGATGCCCCGGGTAGCCGGTTGTCTCCCGAATCGCCTCGTAGAGCGGCTTGAGTTGCTTGTACATACGCTTGTAGACGCTGTCGTACAGGCCCTCGTAGATATCGTGCGTCTGCGGATCGGGCTCGAAGACCCGGCCGATGCGGGTCATAGCGGCGACGGCGTCGTCGAAGTTCCGGTGCAGCCCCAAGCCAACAGCGGCGTCGATGGCGGCGCCGAGGCCCGAGGTCTCATAGATGTGGGGGCGTGCCGTCGGCATCCCGAAGATGTCGGCCGTCAGCTGCATCGCCGCATTGCTCTGGGATCCGCCGCCGGAGACGCGGATCTCGGTGACGGGCATGTGGGTGCGGCGATCCATGCGCTCCT
Source organism: uncultured Anaerolineae bacterium (assembly GCA_965602565.1). Lineage (GTDB taxonomy): Bacteria > Chloroflexota > Anaerolineae > B4-G1 > SLSP01 > PWVB01. The sequence goes on along the minus strand of CBFCZM010000296.1, from coordinate 2,166 downwards.
TGGCCTCGCGCAGGGCGTACGCCAATCCCTCTAGGATTGCCCGGTAGAAGTGCGCGCGTGTGTGGACGTCGCCAAAGCCGATGATGGCCCCCTTGGCCTCCGGCCCGGGAATTCTAAGGCCGGGCGACCAGTAGGGCTGCAGGGTCAGTCCCATCGACCCTGGGGGTACCTCATTGACGAGGTCTTCGAAGAGGGTTTCCGGTTCTACGCCCTGCTCGTTGGCCAGCCACTGCTCCAGATGTCCGAATTCCTCCTTGAACCAGCTGACCATCCAATACCCTCGATAGATCCCGATCTCCAGACTGTAGTGCCCGGGCACCGCGGAGGGGTAGGGGGGGATCAGCGGGATGACTTCGTGGTACTTGCTGTGGGTGGTGTTGATCGTCGCCGTGGTGCCGTAGCTGAGGCAGCCGATGTGCGGCTTCAGCGCCCCGGCGCCGATGACCTCGCACGCCTTGTCTGCTGCCGCGGCGATCAGCGGCAGTCCCTCTGGGATGCCGGTGGCCTCCGCTGCTTGCCACGTGATCGCCCCAAGCTGCGCTGCCGGCGGGATGATCTCAGGAAGTAGGGCCGGGTCCATCGGTACGGCCTGCCACTTCCAATCCCACTTCTTGCTCCACGTGAGGGCTTTGTAGTCGAAGGGGATGTAACCGACCTGGGACCCCACCGAATCCACGAACCGCCCGATGAGCTTGTGGGTCAGGAAGCCGGAGAGGAGTAGGTACTTGTGCGTTCCGGCCCAGATCTCCGGTTGGTGCCGGCGGATCCAGTTGGCCTCTGCCTCTGCCTGGAGGTAGGCCACCGTCTCGGACATGCCGGCGATCCTGAAGAGCAACCCCCAGAGGCCGCCGACCCGTGGCTCACCCTCAACCTGGCGCTGGTCCAGCCAAACGATGGCGGGGCGCAGGGGTTCTCCTTGGGCATCGACGCTGACCATAGTGGCGCGCTGCGTGGTGAGAGCGACGCCGACGATGGTCTCCTTGGGTATGTCGGTGACCCGCCAGAGGGCCTGGCATGCTTCGCAGAGGCTCTGCCAGTAGTAGTTGGGGTCTTGCTCCGCCCAACCGGGATGTGGCGAGACGTAGGCCTGCAGGGGAATCCTGCTTTTGGCAACGATGTTGCCCTGCGGGTCAAATAGCAGTGCGCGCACGCTCTGTGTACCGTGGTCGATGGCTAGAATGTATTCGGACATATTCCCTGTGTGCTTTCGCAGTGTGAAGGGCCTCGGTGCCGGCGCGCGGATGCCGTGCTCAGCTGAGTCCATAGGCTGGTATATGGGCCCCGTGCAGGGCCTGGGCTGCATCTGAAGCCAGGAACAGGAAGATCCGCGCGATGGATTCAGGCGCTACCCAACGGCTGTGGTCAGCGGTCGGCATGGCGCTGCGGTTGTCCGGTGTGTCCATCGTGCCCGGCATCACGCAGTTAACATTGATGCCCTTAGGTTGGAGTTCCAGTGCCAGCGTGTCGGTGAGCCGGAGCACCGCAGCCTTCGCCGCGGCGTAGGCTGCGGCGTTTCGCGAGCCCGCCTCCGCGGCTCGAGACGCCGTGTGCACGATCTTGCCGTAGCCTTGTTCGATCATCGTGGGGATGACGGCCTTGCTCACCACGAAGGCTGACCGGGCGTTGAGGGCCATCACAAAGTCCCAGGTTGCGGCGTCCATTTCGTGGACCGGTGTGCCGCCCCTGTAGCCGCCGACGGTGTTAGCCAGGTCATCGAGTCCGCCGAACCGCTCTCGCGCCTGCGCGACCATGGCAATCGCGGCGGCCTCGTCGGTCAGATCCGTTGAGGGAGCCAGCCACACGGTGTCGCGACCGGTGAGGTCGGGGAGCGCCTCCGCCACGCGTTCCTGTCGAAGCCCGACCAGAACCAGGTGTGCACCGGCCGCGGCATAGGCCCGTGCGACCGCGCTGCCCAGGTTCCCACTCGCGCCCGTCACGATAGCAACACGACCGCTGAAATCGAACCTGCACTCGCTCACGCGTCTCCTTCCATCGTTTGGATTCCGGGGCCCTGAGTATGCTGCGCCGCAAGTCGAAAGTATAGGCCTGATTGGCGCTTCGTCAAACCGAGGGTGGGGCGGGGTGTGCTCTGGAATGGGAGTAACAGCGTGGTGTGCGGAACACGATCACGCCAGACGTGCCACCGTGAACCCCATGGGTTCGGCA